>JAGRAK010000086.1 GCA_020434645.1 Bdellovibrionales bacterium
CAATAGGGCTTGTGGCGAGATCAAACGGCTTATTGTCATTTGATACAAAATCCCAACCGATGAGATCATCGATGTAGCCATTGTTGTCGTCATCCACTCCGTTTGTGGCTTTGTCGCGGCCTTGTGAGTCTGTGCCCATTTCGCCTTTGTTGCGCCATAAGTTTTCAACTAAATCTTCGTGAGTGTAATCAACACCCGTGTCGATTACGGCCACTACAATTTTTTCGTTTCCGCGTGATTTGTTCCAGGCTTTTGAAACGCCGATATCGAGCATTCCCCATTGGTTGTTAAATAAAGGGTCAGAGCCATTTCCAGGTCGAACCGGAGCTGGAATAGCCGGGTTATCAGCGGGTACTCCTCCGCACATTCCGGGAATTGGGCAATTGTCTTCAGTGTAGTGAACTTCGTCTGAAGACTCTGGCAGTGCCAGTTGAGCGCGAAGCTCTTTCATGGCTGGTTGCTCAAGGAGTTTAATTTTGTAATTGGGTTGCACATATAAGACGCCTGGGATTTTGCTCAGTGCATTAACGTTAAAGCTTCGCAGGCTTGATTTAGGCACCTCAAGCTTATGCCAGCCAGCGAGTCCGAGATCTTCAATATTACTGTTGGCAGGAAGGGCTGCCATCATGCTCATGCGAATCGACGGAGCTGATCTAAAAACTGAAGATCGACTGGTATCGAATTTCACTAAATAATCAGTGGGTTGCGCCGCTTGCGCTGTTGAAATACCGAGCCCTGCGATGGCTATTAATAATGCTCTCATTTGATCCCCTCCTGGTTCAAAGTCTAGTTTTGCTTACCAAGAATTGTATGAGGCGGAGGGTAATTTTTACAAATTGATAATTTGATAGCCCTCACTTTATTTCAATTTTGCAGATTTGTGTCGGATCGCATCAAACTTATAAGCTCGAATATGACAGACTTTACCCATTATTTCGCACGTGCTAACAAAAGGTGAAAACTGAATGATAAAGAGCACTTAAAGCGTTACTCTGGCAGAACAAAATTTTTCAAGTTTTTCTAAACGCTCTGACATAAAGAGGACTTATATGTCTGATAATTTAAATCGTGAAATGGTTGGCGACTCGACGCAAAGTTTTGCATTCACATCACGTATGGATGCCATCGTCGCGTGGGGAAGAAAAAATGCATTGTGGCCGATGCCCTACGGAACGGCATGCTGTGGTATCGAATTAATGTCTGTGATGGGGCCGAAATACGACCTTGCAAGATTCGGAGCCGAAGTTGTTCGCTTCTCTCCGCGCCAAGCTGATTTATTAATTGTGGCCGGAACAATCACTGAGAAAATGGCTCCTGTTATTTTAAGAATTTATCAGCAGATGCTCGAGCCTAAATATGTTTTATCTATGGGAGCCTGCGCTTCAAGTGGTGGTTTTTACCGCGCCTATCACGTTTTACAAGGTGTAGATAAAGTGATTCCTGTCGATGTCTATGTGCCGGGATGTCCGCCTACTCCTGAAGCCGTTTTAGATGGAGTGATGTGCATACAAAGAATGATTGAAACCAACACCCCACGACCGTGGAAAGAAACTTGGAAGCCAGGAGTTTGGCGATGATGAATATTGAAACTTTAAAGACTCATTTCTCAGGGAGCTTTCCGCAAAATGCTTTCAAGTATGAAAATGAAGTGGGCGCAAATGTATTAATAGTTCCGAAAGAAGATGTGATCAGCGTTCTTCGTCACTTAAAAGACAGCGGGCAATACGATTTTCTTATGCATGTGGCGGCTGCAGATTACCCAGATCGTGAAAAACGTTTTGAAGTGGTTTATGAGCTCTTCTCTTCGAAAAATTACGCGCGACTTCGTGTTAAAGCGTCCGTCGGTGAGAATGAGACAATTGATACAGCCTGTACAGTTTGGCGTTCAGCTAACTGGTATGAACGTGAATGTTTCGACATGTACGGAATTATTTTTAAGGGTCATCCGAATTTACGAAGAATTTTGGTGCATCATCAATTTGTCGGTCACCCACTGCGTAAAGACTACGATGCTAATCATCAGCAACACTGCACTGAAACATTACCGATCCATTTTGAAGATGAACCGAATTACACACCAGATCCGAATAAAGATTTGGTGCCTTTAAATATTGGGCCGTCACATCCGGCCACTCACGGAACACTTCGCGTAATGGCCGAACTTGATGGTGAAAAAGTTGTGCGCGCCAATGTTGAGCTCGGTTTTTTACATCGCTGTTTTGAAAAAATGGCCGAGACTCATCCTTACAATCAAGTGATCCCCTACACAGATAGGCTGAATTATTGTTCAGCGCCAATGAACAATGTGGGTTATTGCAAAGCAGTTGAGCGTCTACTCGGGGTAGAAATTCCGCCACGCGCGCAAGCTATGCGTATTGTTTTATGTGAGCTTTCACGTGTTATTGATCATATCGTCTGTTTGGGTGCCAACGCTGTCGACTTAGGCGCGCTCACTGGTTTTTTTCATCTCTTTGCTTTTCGAGAGCAAGTTTACGGATTATTTGAAAAACTTTGTGGTGCGCGTTTAACTGTTGCGCTCACTCGCGTGGGCGGTATGGCGCAAGACGCTCCTGAGGGTTGGTTCAATGAAGTATTAGGTTTTTGCGATCGTATGGTTGTGGGTATTGATGAGCTTGAGCGCATGCTCACGGGCAATAAAATTTGGATGCAAAGAACTCAAGGCGTTGCTCCGATTACGGCAGAACAAGCGATTATGTGGGGATACACTGGCCCACTTCTTCGTGCCGCAGGGGTTAGTTTAGATTTACGAAAAGCACAGCCTTACTACGGTTATGAGCAACTTGATTTTGATGTTCCAGTGGGCACAACAGGTGATTGCTACGATCGCTATTTAGTTCGTGTAGAAGAGATGCGTCAGTCTATTCGCATCGTTCGTCAGATGATCAAAAATATGCCGGGCGGTGATTATACAATTCGCGATAAAAACATAGTGCTTCCTGAGAAGAAAGATGTTTACGGCAATATCGAAGGGTTAATGAATCACTTTATGCTTGTGATCAAAGGGCTTCGTCCGCCTGTAGGTGAAGTTTATGATGCAACTGAAGCGGCTAATGGTGAGCTTGGGTTTTATCTTGTGAGTGACGGCAGCGGTAACCCTTATCGCTTAAAAGTTCGTCCTCCGTGTTTTGCTATTTATCAATCTTTCAGTGATCAAGTGACGGGCGGATTATTAGCAGATGTCATTGCTGTGTTGGGTTCGATGAATCTTATTGCTGGCGAACTGGATAGGTAGGAGAAGAAATATGTTTAAATTATCTGATGAAGGTGTCGCTTTTGTTAAAAAAGAGCTCGGTCGCTACGAAGATAAAAAATCAGCGATTATACCGTCGCTTTTTCGAGCGCAGGTTGAAAATAAAGGTTGGGTCAGCCCAGAAGTCATCACTCACTTGAGTCAACTTATGGATATCCCAGAGTCTGCGATTGATGAAGTGGCAACATTTTATACTATGTTCAATAAGCAACCCGTGGGTAAATTTCACGTTCAAGTTTGCTGTAATATTTCGTGCTCAATGAATGGCGGTCGCGAGATGGCCGATTACATTTGTAAAACATTTGATATTCAAGATGGCGATATTTCTAAAGATGGTCGTTACACCGTGTCGCGCGTAGAGTGCTTGGGTGCATGTGACAAAGCTCCCATGATGCAAGTGAATGATGATTATCATGAGGGTCTCACACAAGAAAAGGCTGTCGAAATTTTAAGAGGATTAAAATAACATGGAAGTAAAATTACTCACTGAACATTATGGTAAGCCTGAGTATCAATCGCTGGCGGGTTATCAAAAATACGCCGGTTATGAAATGCTGAAAAAAGCATTCGCTATGAAGCCGAAAGAAATTATCGAAATGGTGAAAGCCTCAGGCCTTCGCGGTCGTGGCGGCGCGGGCTTTCCAACGGGCATGAAGTGGAGCTTTCTGCCAGATAACGGAGAAATTCGATATTTACTTTGTAATGCCGACGAGGGCGAGCCGGGAACATTTAAAGATCGCATGATGATGGAGCGTGCTCCCCATCAACTCATTGAAGGCATGATAATTTCGGCTTATGCCATTCAATCAAAAAAATCTTATATTTATATTCGTGGTGAGTATCGCAATTGCCTTCGCATCGTCGAAAAAGCCATTCGCGAAGCTTACGACGCGGGTCTCTTGGGCCAAAACATTTTAGGCAGTGGTTTTGATCACGATATGGATGTCTACTCAGGAGCCGGTGCTTATATTTGCGGCGAAGAAACGGGAATGATCTCTTCACTAGAGGGGTTAAAAGGGCAGCCGAAATTAAAGCCGCCATTTCCCGCGATAAAGGGTTACTTAGGTAAACCCACAATTGTAAACAATGTCGAAACTTTAGCAGCCGTTAAATATATTCTGCGTGACGGGCCTGAGGCTTATCGCAAAAACGGAACCGAAAAATCAGCCGGAACGAAACTATTTTCAGTCAGCGGTAATGTTTTAAAGCCGGGCAATTACGAAGTTCCGCTAGGGTATCCGCTTAAAGATTTAATTTTTAATCTTTGTGGCGGCCTTAAAGAAGGCCGTAAATTAAAGGCCGTTATACCTGGTGGCTCGAGTGCTCCTGTTCTAACAGCAGAAGAGGCTATGAAAGCCACTATGGATTACGAGTGTCTCGCGCAAATGGGTTCGATGCTGGGTTCAGGTGCCGTGATAGTGATAGATGACTCAAACTGCATGGTCGACATGCTTAAAGTGATTTTACATTTCTATCATCATGAGTCTTGCGGTCAGTGCACACCTTGTCGCGAGGGTACTGGCTGGATTCATAAAATTGTATCGAGCATTGTGACCGGTAATGGTCGTTTGCAAGATATCAACTTAATAGAAAAAGTATCAAAGCAGATGATGGGGCGTACAATCTGTGCGCTTTCAGATGCGGCGGCAATGCCGGCCATTAGTTTTGTGACTAAATTTAGAGATGAATTTGAGTTTTTCGTTCGCGAAGGTCGTTCAAAAGTAAACAATCAAGGATACAACTATGCCCAAATGCACCATTAACGGCAAAGAAGTCGAAGTTAAAGCAGGAACAACAATCATTCAGGCTTTTAAAGAAGCTGAGATTGATATTGCTCATTACTGTTGGCATCCCGGTCTATCAATAGCGGGAGTTTGCAGGCTTTGCATGGTTTCTATTGAGGGGCAGCCAAAACTTCAGATTGCTTGCAACACGGTGGTTGCTGACGGCATGAAAATCTCCAATCAAACAGAGCAAGTGAAGGACACTGTTCGCTGGGGAATGGATTTTCATTTGATCAATCACCCTCTGGATTGCCCCATTTGCGACCAGGCGGGGGAGTGTGGTCTTCAAGAACAGTATATGAAGTTTGGTCAGTATGATCCTGAGATGGCTGAGCCAAAACAGAAAAAGCACAAGGTCGTCGATCTTGGTCCAAAAATTGTACTTGATACTGAGCGATGTATTTTGTGCTCGCGCTGCGTTCGATTCACCGATGAGGTTTCTAAAACCGGTGAGCTTGGTATTTTTAACCGTGGTGATCGCAGCGAAGTGGGTACATTTAAAGATAAGCCATTAGATAATAATTATTCGCTTAACACTGTTGATATTTGTCCGGTGGGTGCGCTTACATCAAAAGACTTTCGTTTTCGTCAACGCGTTTGGTATTTGAAAAAAGCACAGTCTGTTTGCACGGGTTGTTCAACTGGCTGCAATGTGAATGTGTACTTCAATGAAGAGGGCGCATGGCGCGTGAAGCCTGTTTATAATGAAAAGGTAAACGGCTACTGGATGTGCGATAAGGGTCGTGATGTTTATAAATTTGTGAATAAAGAGGTGCGTTTAACTGAAGCTAAGCGCGGCATGAGTGGGCAGTGGTTGGGTCTTGAAGCTGCTGCTGCAGCTAAAGAAGCCGGTGAAAAAATTCGCCAAACGATCTCAAAAGAAGGTGCTGATAAAGTCGCTATTGTCGTGACCGGTCAGTACACCAATGAGGAGTATGAGACGTTATTTAATTTCTTTGTTAAAGAGCAGGGCGTTCAGTCTGTCTATCACTGGATGAATAATCCTGAAGATATGGACGGCTTTGACGGTCAGCTCTACCGTGGAGATCGCAATCCGAATACCAAGGGTCTTCTCGCAAGTATAAAAAAATTCGGTAAGGTTTCAGAGTGGCAAGAGTTAGAAAGTAAATTGAAGGCAGGTGCGGTGAAGTATGTTGTCGTGGCTGGGCCTGAAAACAGTTCTGTTTTTCCAAGTTTAGAAACTAAGGTGAACAGTATAGCGCTCGCGCAAAATATTGTATGGTTATCAGCTGCGAAAAGTGCGGTGGTTGATAGTATTAAAAACACGACCTATCAAATCCCACTCAAAACTTTTATTGAGAAAGATGGCACTTACACAAATTATGCAGGCTTAGAGCAAAAGGTAAAACGCGGTACGACTATTATTGCTGGCGCACTCACTTTAACTGAGGCTGTTCATTTAATGTCGGGTGAGGAGCTTGATATCAATTTGAGACCTGTACCACCGAAGTATTTAAAAACCAACTTTATGACTCAAGAACGAGGTTCGTTATGAGTATTGTTAAACGTGTGAGTTACAAATCAAAATGGTACTTGCCGGGTATATTATCGGGCATGGGGCTGACTTTTTCTAAAATGATTAAAAACATTTTGAGTCCGAAAAAAATGCTGACGCTGAATTATCCTGAAGAAAAATATGAGTACAGCCCTCGGTTTAAAGGCAACCATGTTTTGACAGTTAAAAAAGACGGCTCTTTGCGCTGCACAGCCTGTATGCTTTGTGCGACCAATTGCCCAGCTCAGTGTATTAAAATCACTGCGGCTGAGCATGAAGACCCAACTGTTGAGAAATATCCGATTAGTTATGAGATCGATATTCTTCGTTGTGTGTTTTGTGGTTATTGCGAAGAGGCTTGCCCCGTAGATGCGATTCGTATGGGTCCTGAGTGGCAAACTCCAGCCTTAAATGGTGGTCAGTTCAATTATGATATTCAGCGATTAGCGTACCGAGCCAATCTAAAGGGTGGTATTCAGTCGAGACTCGATGATAATGAACGCCACAAAGCTGGTATTTAAAAGATGCATATAGATTTTCGTGCTCCTGACACATGGTCAAAACTAAATGAGCATGTGGCAGAGGCGCTTGGCGTCGATTTAGATAAAACGTGCACACGTGTGTATCAAAATACTGCCCACGCCCTTATAGAAGTTTGTGTGGGGCTTTCAAAGCTCTATCCGCTTAAAAAAAATGTTTATTACTTTAAAAATATGAACCCCCATTTTGATGCCGCCTTAATGCCGCTCGCCCGTGAGGGCTATAAGCTTGTCGCTCTCGAACAGGGTCTGTTGGCTGACCCCACGGCATGGGTGGCCGGGCTTGCCCGTGAAGATCTATTTGTGCTCTATAGCGCCGACGAGCCTATATTGGGGCGGGCTTATGATGTGTCGAAATTTGAAGAGAGTTTAAAAGACTCTAACATTTTTAAAATTCGAGTCTCTCATTCTCGCCACTTTTATGAGCAAGATGAGCTGATGACCACCCTCAAACAAAATAAAACTCAAGCCAATATTTACTCATTGGGCGCAGGTCACGGTGCAGGTCACGCCATTGCCATATTGGGCGAGCGTGGCCGTATCGGTAGCTTGGCGGCTGAACAGTTGTCATATTCTTCGATTGAAGATTTAAGTTGGTTTAAAAAGTCTCGCGTTTTAGCTGCGAAAAATGTTTTAGAGTTTGAAACATCCTGCACAGTCAAAGTGCAGACGGGCGCAGCTGCCGGTCGGCAAGCTGATGTTCAATGCCACTGCATTTTCAAACCCAATGATTTGCGAGTGGCTGACCGTGCCGTCATTTACTGGCTTGATATGGATGGCTCAGCCGTCATTGATCGCTTGGCACCACTTTTAGATATCGAGCTAAAGCCGCCAGGGCAAGAATGTCGCCTTGAGACCACCAGCCTCTCCCGCTGGGGCGGCGTTCGCACTATGGATTTTTTAGCATCTCAAGGGCTATCGCCTGAAATGATTCGC
>JAGRAK010000087.1 GCA_020434645.1 Bdellovibrionales bacterium
AAAAGAAACAAAAAGCATTTTGCATAACAATACTGTTTTTAGAAACAACGATGTTGGGCACTTTTTTGTCTATGAATGCGATATTGTTTTATGCTTTTTTTGAGGCATCACTTGTGCCTATGTACTTTATGATTGGAGTTTGGGGCGGGGCAAGAAGGCTTTATGCCACAGTGAAGTTTTTCATATACACGATGGCCGGCTCAATTTTCATGCTATTGGGCATAATCACTCTCATGTTTATGACGACAACTTTGCCCGGGGGGCAAATGAGTGGCAGTCTTCTCGACTTTTACCAATTGGATATTCCGTTTATAGCGGATCAATTCTTTAACTCTCAAACTCTTTTGTTTTTTGCATTTGCCTTAGCTTTTGCAATTAAAGTTCCGGTTTTCCCTTTTCATACATGGTTGCCTGATGCGCACGTTGAAGCGCCAACGGCGGGATCTGTAATTTTAGCCGGAGTGTTGCTCAAAATGGGAACCTATGGATTTTTAAGATTTGTGTTTCCAATATTCCCTGAAGCGGCAGAGCATTGGTCTTGGATCTTTATGGTAATCGGTGTGTTTGGAATTATTTATGGAGCACTTGTGGCCATGGTTCAGCCCGACATGAAAAAATTAGTGGCGTACTCATCAGTTTCACACATGGGCTACATAATGATTGGAATGTTCGCACTGAATAGTTATGGAATAACAGGAGCCCTCTATCAGATGTTGAATCATGGCGTGAGTACGGGAGCACTTTTCTTACTAGTGGGTATGATATACGAGCGCACACACTCTCGACAAATAGCAGACTACGGAGGGCTTGCTTCGGCAGCGCCTTTATTTACAATTGCTTTTGTCGTCGTGACGTTATCAAGCATTGCGGTGCCCATGTCGAATGGTTTCATCGGTGAATTTTTAATTTTAATGGGGACATATTTAGCCAATAAAACAATTGCCGGATTTGCAGTTCTTGGCGTTGTGCTAGGGGCGGCTTATATGTTGTGGCTTGTGAAGAGGGTCTTTTTTGGGGAAGAAAGTGGAGTTGTTGTTAAGTATAAAGAGAGCGGTCTTGATTTAAACAAAAGAGAGATGTTTGTCTTGGCGCCACTAATTATTCTTATATTTTGGATGGGACTCGCGCCAGGTCAATTTTTTCACTGGTCGCAAGCAAGCGTTGAGCATTTAGTCGAAAACAAATCGCAATATCAATTAGAAATCTACCAGGGAATAGACGCGGCTGTTTCTGAAGACAAAGGAACTGAAGATGCCAATTGAAATTAATTTAAAAATTCAGGATTTTATTTGTGTTGCGCCTGCAGCACTGTTGTTTTTATGGAGCCTTGTCCCGCTCACATTTAAGGTCGTACGGGGGAACAAAGAGTTGAATTCAATGGCAGCACTTTTGCTGACACTGGTGGGCGTCGTTTGTTCAGTGGCAGCATCAGGGCTACTCTACGCCCAACAGTCAGAGCCTTATTTTGCATTCTCAAATGCTTTAGTTTTTGATGGGGTCTCAGTATTATCGGCTATAGTTATAGCGATTATAACAGCTGCTGCAGCGATAATGGCTCGTGAACATAAGGCGACTAATGGGGAGCATTTTTCAGAGTTTTTATTTTTACTCATGAATGCTGCAGTCGGAATGATGATATTGTCTTGGGCGAATGACCTGATTGTAACATTCATCGCAATTGAAATAATGTCACTTTGTTTATATTTGCTTATAGCCTTAAGCAAAGAGGGTGCATTATCAAAAGAAGCTGCATTTAAATATTTTGTGCTAGGTAGCTTTGCTTCAGCAATCTTCTTATATGGGATCGCCTTTATATACGGCATAACGGGCACGACTTACTTAAATGTTATCGCTAAATCAGCGCCGACACTCATTGCAGGTAACTACTTGTTTATGTTTGGCGTTCTTCTCGCCGTTTTGGGATTTTGTTTTAAAGCCGCGATTGTTCCATTTCATGCGTGGACTCCCGACGTGTATGAGGGTTCACCAATTCCAGTTACTGCATTTATGGCAGCAGGGGTGAAGTTTGTCGTATTTGTAGCATTTTTAAGATTTATCAGAGGCAACTACTTGTCGTTTGATGTTAGCGGAGAATTTATAACAGTTTTGCAATGGCTAGCTGTACTGACAATGTGTTTGGGGAATATCGCAGCTATTGTTCAGAGTAGCTTGAAGAGAATGCTTGCTTACTCAAGTATAGCGCATGGAGGATTTGTTCTTATTGGCGTTATTGCAGCGGCCATTGGCGGAGAAAGCTGGCGTGGGGATTTAAGCGTTCTTTATTATGTTGTTTCTTATACTGTAATGACCATCGGAGCTTTTGGTATTGTCTGCATGCTTGAGAAAAACGAAGGTGATATTATTTTAGTAGAAGATTTACGAGGTTTAGCTAAACGTAGCCAGATTACCGCACTCATATTCACAATATTTATGTTAAGCCTGGCCGGCATTCCACCACTAGTTGGTTTCTTTGCGAAGTTCTTTATTTTTTCAGCTGCGCTTAAACAAGGGCTTTTCTGGTTAGTCATCTGGGCGGCGATTAACTCAGTGATAGCTGCCTATTACTATTTACGGCCGATTGTGATGATGTACATGAGTGATGATGCCGGGGTCGATGTTGCTGAACAGTATAAAATGACGAGAACTTTAACTACCGTGATGGCAATGCTTGTTGTTTTACTTGGTTTTGCAACAGAGCCTTTCTACCAACATATTCGGCATGCCATAAGCTCGTTATTTTAAATTTATATGGTGTGCTTTCGTAGGGCATGCATTGCTGACTTAAAGCCTGTCTTTACAATATTACCTAGAATATCTGGGTTCAAACTGAAATGATCCGCAAAAAACATTTCATGATCTTGTGGGGATGGGTGAATGTAGATGTAGTCCACGTTTGGATTATGCTTTGTGCGCGTGATCATGATTTCAATTAATTTTTCACGGTGCTCTGCTGATATATCTGTTTGTTTTAAATACCCGTCGACTGCAGAAATAAGTTGATTGATATTTTTTTGATATTTTATATGTCGCTCAATTTTTTGTTGTACGACCTGATAGAGGGCTTGATTAAAGATAATTGGCATTCCAAATTCATGCAGAGAGCCGATGGCTTTATTATGATGATAGGGCTGTATTGAGTATGATGCGATAACTAGATCAGAACCATTGTCGGCGGCGACATGAGTTGATAACGAGTCTCGAATTTCTCCGTCAAAATAGTATATGTCTCTTCCGCGATCATCATGTATGCAATAGGGCGCAAAAAATGGAGGTAGGGCGGCAGATGCAGCAACGGCCTGACTTACAGTTGCAAAATTTGCGTATTGTATGTCTGTGTCTTTAATTTGATCTGGAAAATCTCCGAAAACAACTTTTCTAGAGTGATTGAGCTGTGAAGCTACGATAAACAGTTTAACACCAAGAGAAGAAAAAGAGTTTTTAGGGTGAGCATTCTCTCGAAAATAGCGCTCAAGATTCTCAGTAGAAAAGACCCCATTTACTTTAAAACCACGCTTTAACAGAACTTCCATCCCGCCACTGATAACTGGTTTTTTCTTAAGTAAACTCGAAAAAATACGATTGGGATGCCCGGCTTTAATATTAAGTGCAAATATGTCTCGATAAGTTAGTGGCCGCAAATAGGTAGGGCTAGGATCTCGACGTTTATTTCGAACTGCAGATACGGAGTGACCAGCCCCTTTCATAAAGGCTTCTACAATTGCATCGATATCATAACCTGCTGCTAAGAAAGTTGAGACAACGCTGCCAGCACTGGATCCAACATATGTTTTAAAGGTAAGGGTGTCGTCAGCAAAAACATTAGACACATGCTCAGGGCTCCCGCCGGCAAATTTAAAGCCCTTTTCGCGCAGAGCGATACAAACACCCACATGGAAGGCCGCAGCCTTAACACCACCACCACTTAAAACCAGAGATAGACTTTTCTTATCAGAGAGTCGCATTTCATTAGGTTAGCGCCGAATAGTCAATGTGACTAGGCAAATGACTAGTCAAAAGCAATATCCCGACTTTACTTAATGTGAGGGTATGGTAGTGTTGTCCTGACTAGTCACGGAGGAAAACCTTTGTCCACAAGCAATTGGCTGCCATTAAATGAATATTCAGCGAAGTATAAAATAAGCCTGTCAACGCTTCGCAGAAGAATTCGCTCTAATGAGGTACCAAACCGCTTTGAGGGGGGTAAGTATTGGCTGCAAGACTGCCCGATCACTAAGCATGCGAGAATCAAGGAAGATGCTGTGCCGCCAGTAACAATTGAATCTGAAACTTCTGGCGAAGTGTTAGGCGAAATCAAGCGAGCCTATGTAGCCGTACTTCATGAAAAAGAAGAACAGATTATGCAGCTCAAAGAAGAAATCGTCGATCTCAAAACGCTAGTTAAAATATTAGAAGGTGAAAACGAACGTCTGAAGCAGCGTTCGTCAGACCCCATAATCGTAGACAACTGGGGCTCTTGCTAGAATATGGACGCTAGTTTTAGCGTCCATATTGCTTGTATTAAGCTGCTGCTGCGCGAGGTAATCGGTTCTTTTTGCTCGCCTTTGGAGTTGAGCCCGACTTTTTAGAAGCCGTTTTATCAAAAACAACGGCAATAACCTCATCTACATTCTCAACGAAAATAAACTTCATTTGTGTTTTAAATTCTTCAGGTATGTCAGCTAAATCTTTTTGATTAGCTAAAGGAAGAACCACATTCGTTATGCCATGATTGAGTGCCGCTAAAGCTTTTTCTCGAACTCCACCAATCGGTAAAACGCGACCAGCCAAAGTGACTTCGCCAGTCATTGCTAGATCCATTCGTACAGGAGTGTTTGTTAGCAAACTAACAATTGCTGTTGTTAGTGCAATACCTGCTGATGGTCCATCTTTTGGAATGCCACCGGCTGGTAAATGAATATGTATTTCTGTATTTTCAAAAACATCTTCATCAATACCGAGCTCAGTTGCGTGTGCGCGAGAATATGAAAGTGCTGCTTTTGCTGACTCTTTCATTACGTCGCCAAGTTGGCCAGTAAGAATTAATCCGCCTTTACCCTTCATCTTCAATGCCTCGATATAGAGGATTTCTCCTCCGACTTGTGTCCATGCCAGCCCCGTGACTATGCCGACTTGGCTGTCATTTTGTTTCTCATCGCGAAGAAAGCGAGGTGCTCCTAAAAATTCATGAACATTTTCGCCAGTTACTAATGATTTTGATTCATCACCCGTAACAACCTTTTTTGCCACTTTTCTACAAACAGCACCAATTTCACGTTCTAGATTACGTACCCCCGCCTCACGTGTGTAACCGGCAATTAGCGCTTTAAGGCCAGCGTCGGTAAACTCAACATGTTCGGTTGTTATGCCATTTTGTGCTATTTGTTTGTGTACGATATGTTTTTTTGCAATTAGTAATTTATCATTTTCTGTATAACCAGAAATGTGGATTAGCTCCATTCTATCGCGAAGAGCAGACGGAATGTTTTCGACCACGTTAGCGGTTGCGATAAACAAGGCATTACTTAAATCGAAATCTACATTTAAATAATTATCACGAAATGTTGAGTTTTGCTCTGGGTCTAACACCTCTAACATCGCGGCACTTGGGTCTCCTCTAAAATCAGAACCCAATTTATCGATTTCATCTAAAACAATAACCGGATTGTTGGTTTTCACTGCTTTTAATGCCTGCACAATTTTACCGGGCATAGCGCCAACGTATGTTCTGCGGTGGCCACGAATTTCGGCCTCGTCTTTTACGCCGCCAAGAGAAAGCCTAAAATATTCACGGCCCATAGCTTTAGCAATACTCTTACCTAAAGAGGTTTTACCAACACCCGGAGGGCCAGCGAAACACAAAATAGGTCCACGTAAATCTTTATTCTTTAATTTACGTACTGCCAAGAATTCAAGAATTCTCTCTTTGGCTTTATGTAGATCGTAGTGATCATTATCTAAGATCTGGCGTGCATTTTCTATATCTAATATATCTTCTGAACTGATGTTCCACGGAAGATCTGTTAGCCAATCCAAATAGGTGCGTACCATAGATGCTTCACTAGCATCTGGATGCATTTTTTCAAGTCGGCCAAGTTGTTTAAGTGCTTCAGCTAAAACAGGCTCTGGCATTCCGCGATTTTTAATTCTTTCGCGAAGCTCATCTGCATCATCAGAACGCGAATCAGAATCGCCAAGTTCGTTTTTAATTGCACGCATTTGTTCTCTAAGAAAATACTCGCGCTGACTTTTAGACATCTCATCTTTTGCTTGGCTGCGAATTTTTGCCTGCATTTGAAGAACTTCTAGTTCGTTTGTGAGTATTTCGTTTACGAGAGCAAGACGCTGCTTAGGGTCATGAGTTTCAAGTACTTTTTGTGCATCTGAAACCTTTAAACCGAGATTTGACGCAATGAGATCGGCCATGCGACCTGGATCTGTTACATCATCTAATACTAATAATATATCTGGAGACAACATTCGGCCTAGGGCAATAATTTTTTCAAGCTGCTCTTTTGCAGTCCTAATCATGGCTTCAAATTCTATAGGATTACCAGGTACTGGAGCCTCTGGTAGTTTTTCACACTTCACTTCAAAATAGGGCTCAGATTTTTGATATGAAAGAATTGTGCCTTTTGAAATGCCTTGAATAAGAACTTTTACGCGGCCATCAGGAAGCTTTCGCATTCTCATAATCATCGCGATAGTGCCCACTTGATATATGGTGCCTTCTTTAGGATTTTCTTCAGAGATGTCTTTTTGAGAAGAAAGAAAGATAAGGCGATTTTTTGCCAATGCCTCTTCTACTGCTAAAATTGAACTCTCGCGGCCTACATATAGTGGCAAAATCATATAGGGAAAAACCACTATATCTCTCACTGGTAGCATCGGTAGAGTGTCAGGAATGTCTATCACTTTGTCTTCAAACTTCATTGTGCCTCCGCAAATGTCCTTAAAAGCTAATCGGAAGAGTTGGCCCGGGCTTTAAGGAAATTGTGAGGGCAAGTGGTCTGGAATTTATGGAAATAACACAGGAAATTTAAAGTAAAGTGTCAAAATTATTGCTGCGATTTTTTTGCCACACGCACTTGGTCTATCGCAAAGAGCCTAGACCAAAGTGCTATTTTGCATAACGTTTAGACAACTCTTCGCGAATTTCAGCACCTTCAACGCTTAATCTAGTCCAAGGTATAGCCAATAATCTTTCGACTTCAATGGGCTCCTCTGTTTCTTCACAGATTCCATATTCGCCTTTAGAAATTTTAGCTAATGCAATTTCAATATCGAGAAGTTGTGATCGGAGACGGTCTTGTGTTCTTAAAAATTGGTCTTCTGCTAAAACGTGAACAGCAAGATCCGCTTCGTCACCGCCGCGCTCTTGTGAATTGTATTCTGCGTGATTTTCGCGAACTCTATTGAGCAAATTGGCCTTGGTATTCAAAAGTGTCTCTTTACATACATTAATGATAGCTTCTATGCTTTTTGTCATAAAATCCCCCGATCAAAGTCCATATTGTATGGACGAGATGAAGAATAGACAGAAGAGAAGGGGGCTAAGGTTAATTCTTAATACTTTGAGCCGGTTCTTTCGCGATTTCAATTTTACCATCTTTAACGGTCAGTAAAGATAGGGGACGAGTAAATTCACGATCATCGCTAACTGAAATAGCTCCAACCGTGCCATTGAAATTCTTAATGCGAGACAAAGAGTCTCTTAAGGCCACACGAGATCGAGACCCACTTTCTATAATTGATCGCAAGGCGAGACCTGTGTCATAGGCTTGTGATTCAAAAACTGAAGGGGCCTCTTTATAAATATGAGAATAGCTTTTGTAGAATGGCGTTCTGGTTAGCGAAGTATCCACGGCACTTTAAAAAAAAAAAAAAAGTGCATTTTCGATTAATGTCGTGCCTCTAGATACGAGGCTTGAGCTATTCCAAATATTGGTTCCGAGTAACCGAACTCCAGAAATATCATTGTATACGAGCATTGAGGCA
>JAGRAK010000088.1 GCA_020434645.1 Bdellovibrionales bacterium
GTCTTGGTATTAAGAAATATGAAAACCAAGACAGTAATATATACCATGTGCTGGTTGGCCAAAAGTCGATTAGTCAAGTTATCCAGAATACTCAAATTGATGGGTTAAAAATTGCGCCGGCAAATCCAGACCTAGTAGGAGCAGAAATTGAGCTAGTTGACATGCCGCGTCGTGAATACAGACTAAAGTCTGCGATAGAAACCGTTTCTGACCAATTTGACTACATTATAATAGATTGTCCGCCATCACTCGGTCTTTTAACTGTAAATGCATTGTCTTCAGCAGATAGTTTTTTAGTTCCGCTGCAGTGCGAATATTATGCACTGGAGGGGTTAAGCCAACTACTCAATACTGCTGGAATGATTAAGAAAAATCTAAACCCAGAGCTTAAAATTGAGGGAATTGTGCTCACCATGTTTGATGCTCGAAATAATCTGAGCCATCAAGTTGTCACTGAAATTCAAACGCACTTTGGGGACAAAGTATTTCAATCAATCATTCCGCGAAACGTAAGACTAAGCGAAGCCCCAAGCCATGGACAGTCGATATTTGAATATGATGCAAAATCTGTTGGAGCTAAAAAATATCTTGAGCTGGCAACGGAGCTTGATGATCGCGTAAATAATTTAACCAAAGAGTCTGTGCAGGCAATGCCAGAAGAAAGTCCTGCTGAAGAGCCAGCAGCAGCAGAAATTTCAACGCAGGGCATCGTTGAGCAGCAGGCTCCGATCGAGTCCGCAGACGCAGACGCAGATGCAGATGATATTGAATTAGAAATTGAAGTGGGAGGTGCTCATGTCTGAAGAAGTATCTGTTCCGCTTAGAAAAGTACCGAAAAAGGGCTTAGGTCGTGGCATCGGAAGCTTGCTGGGAGAGCTTTCGGCAGCAAATGAGGAGACTGAGCTTAAACGTGTCGAAACTGTGAAAAAGTCAGAGCAAGCGGCGGCGCCTACTCCTGCGAACAATATAACAATACCTCCGGGAGCAAGTGTAGTTTCAGAGCAAAAATTGAACGTGCCGGCAGAAGACCGAGTTTGGAAAATCGCAATAGAAAAACTAGTGCCCAATAAGGAGCAGCCTCGCAAAACATTTAACCCAGGCAAACTAAGTGAACTTGCGGCTTCAATAAAAGAAAAGGGTGTTTTACTCCCTATATTAGTAAGACCGATAGCTGAGGGTAAGTTTGAGATTATTGCAGGTGAGCGTCGATGGCGGGCTTCCCAATTGGCGGGAGCACAGGATGTTCCTGTTATTATTCGTAAAACCGAAAATGTTGAAGCTTTAGAGCTGGCACTTATAGAGAATGTGCAAAGGCAGGATATCAATCCGATTGAAGAAGCTGAGGCCTACTCCATACTTTCAACAAAGTATGGGTTAACGCAGCAACAAATTGCTGAAAAAGTGAGTAAAGATCGATCAACCATAGCTAATTTGTTGCGCTTAATGAGTTTGACCGCAGAAGTGAAGGCTATGATGAAAACTGGCGAATTGCCTCTGGGGCAGGCAAAAGTTTTACTCGCTGTGGAAGAGCCTTCAGCTCAAGTTATGTTGGCAAAAAAAGCACTCAAACAAAACTTGTCAGTCAGAGCTGTAGAAAAATTAGTAGCAAAATATAAGTCTGGCGATGCAAGTGCAGTCGAATTAGAGGATCAAGAAATATCTCGTCGAGATATTGCTCCATTGATAAGTGAACTCCAGCGCCTTTTGGGCACGAAAGTAAGTATAGATACGGCTGGACAAAGGAGTAAGGTTTCAATTCAGTTCTATTCAACTCCAGAATTAAATCAATTTATTGAGCGACTGAGAAAGAGTGCAAAATGACAGAGCTAAATGCTTACCAAGTGCAAGAGGCACAATCAGACTTTATTCCAGGTCAGGTTACGGCGTTATTAGATCAAGGATGTACTTTTGATGGTCGCCTGACTTTCGAGGGGACTGTAAGAATTGGTGGCGGCTTCCGCGGCGAAATATTTACTAACGATACTTTAGTTATCAACCCTGGCGCAAAAGTTGATGCGCAAATTGAAGCTGACACGGTTATAATTAGTGGCGTCGTAAAGGGAAATATCTTTGCGCGTCGAAAAGTTATAATGCACCCACCGGCTATGTTTACGGGAACGGTTACGACGCCCAGCCTTAGAATTGACGAGGGTGTAGTCTTTGAAGGCGCATCGTATATGCCGAAGAGCTAATCCAAATTATAGCAATATTTTAACACTTGACCGAGTGACGCGTTAAGGTTACTTCGAAAGCCATTTTACTAGGAAATTCATATCTATGGCAGCAGTTGCAAATATCATTACGGCACTTGGTATAGACACATCGTTGTGGCTCCAACTGGGTATTTTCGCGGTTACTTTCATATTTTTAAATCAATTTGTTTTTAAGCCTTACTATAAAGCCTTTGATGCTCGACAGGGCCAAACAGTTGGCAATAATGAGAAGGCCGAGCAAATATTTGCGCAAACACGAGAGCTAGAAGCACTTTATCAAAGAAAAGCTCGTAATCTGAATGCAGAAATAAAAGAGATATATGATAAAACACGAGTTGAAGCGAATCGTGAGCAAGAGCGCATTCAGGCTGAGGCACGAGAGAAAGCCAAAAATTCTATGGAAGAAGTTCGTGCTAAAATATTAGAGCAATTTAATCATGCGCGTGAAGAGCTAATTAAACAAACACCTGAGCTTAGCAAAATCATCTCAAAAAAATTATTGCCGCCAGAGGTTAGATAATGAGTTTACCAGAAACCCATAGCCTCCCCTGGAAAGAATTATTAGTACCACAAATTGTTAACTTCACACTTTTTGTAGGGATATTGATCTATCTGATTCGAAAGCCATTGAAGCAGCATTTTTCAGGGAAAAGCGAAGACTTTGAAGCCCAGAAGAAAAAGGCTGAAGACTACCGCATTCATGCAGAGAAACAAAATTTTGAAGTTAGAAACCAAATGAAACTTCTAGAAGAGACCGCAAGTTCAAGTCTTGAGACGGCGAAAAAAGATTCTGTAGAAATGAAAGAAAAGCTTCTTGCCGACGCAAAAGAAGCAGCAAGAAAAATTAATGAAGACACGAATAAAATGGCCGAATTTGAATTGGCGCGAGCAATTGCAACTTTAAAAGAAGAATTAGTAATTAAAGCAACGCAACTCTCAGAACAAAATTTAGAAAACGAAATGAATGATAGCGTTCAATCACAATTAAATGACGATTTTATAGGTAAAATTCAGGTGAGAAACTAATGTTCTATTCAGAGTTAGCACATAGATATGCTGTGGCAATCTATGACATTGCAAAAGAGGCAAAAGCTACAGATGCTTATTTAAAGGCGCTCGAACAAGTTCAATCCTCTCTTGAGCAAAGCCCTATGATAAAAGATTTTGTACACTCACCACTGGTGCGTACTGAAGAGAAGTCAAAAACAGTTATTGCGGCATTTAAAGATAGCGGTCTCCCTGAAGATGTGACGAGTTTTATAACTCTACTAGCCCAGAAAGGTCGACTTGCAATCCTGCCTGAAATAATAGCGGCCTATCAAGCGCGTGAAGATGAGACAAATGGTGTTACAAGAGGCGTAGTCAAATCATCGAAAAGCTTATCGGATAAACAAAAAGATGAGATGGCAAAATTGTTATCATCTATCACTAATAAAAAAGTAATATTGCAGTACGAAAATGATAAATCACTTATTGGCGGATTAACCGCTCAGGTTGGTAGTTTAACATTTGATGACTCTATATCTGCCCATATTCGTAGAATTAAAGAAGACTTAACCAGGAGAATAAATTAATGGATCTCTCAATTCGCGCCGACGAAATTAGTCGCGTATTAAAAGAGCAAATACAAAACTATGCGAAAAAACTAGAAGTGACTGAATCCGGTACGGTTTTATCGGTGGGAGACGGTGTTGCTCGAGTTTACGGCCTTGAAAGTGCAATGGCTGGAGAGCTTGTTGAATTTCCAGGAAGTATTTATGGAATGATTTTAAATCTTGAACAAGACTCCGTTGGTGTCGTTATTCTTGGTGAAGATAGAGACATTAAAGAGGGCGATGTTGTAAAAAGAACTAAAAAAATCGTTCAAGTTCCCGCTGGCGAAGCCGTAATGGGACGAGTTGTAAATGCCTTAGGTATGCCAATTGATGGCAAGGGTCCTATCGATACAAAAGAATTTCGAGTTGTTGATATTAAAGCTCCAGGTATTATTAAAAGACAACCAGTTACAGAGCCGCTCCAAACAGGCATAAAAGCAATCGATGCACTTATCCCAATTGGTCGTGGTCAGCGTGAATTGATTATTGGTGATCGTCAGACTGGTAAAACAGCTGTGGCGATTGATACAATTATCAATCAAGGCGACCAAAATGTTCATTGTTTTTACGTGGCCATTGGGCAGAAGCAATCAACAGTTGCACAAGTTGTTGAAAAGTTACGCCAAGCGGGCGCAATGGAGTATACAACAGTTGTTTCAGCGACAGCATCAGACCCAGCTCCGCTTCAATTTTTGGCGGCGTTCACTGGCTGTGCAATGGCCGAATACTTCAGAGATAACGGCAAGCATGCACTCATTATATTTGACGATTTAACAAAACAGGCACAAGCCTACAGACAATTATCTCTTTTGCTTCGTCGACCACCGGGTCGTGAGGCCTTCCCTGGCGACGTGTTTTATCTACACTCTCGTTTACTAGAGCGCGCGGCAAAGTTGAGTGATGAAATGGGCGGCGGCTCATTAACAGCACTTCCAATTATTGAAACTCAAGCTGGAGATTTGGCGGCGTATATCCCGACAAACGTGATCTCAATTACAGATGGACAAATATTTCTAGTTTCAGACTTATTTTATAAAGGTATTCGCCCAGCCGTGGATGTGGGTAAGTCCGTGTCTCGTGTGGGTGGAGCTGCGCAAATCAAAGCAATGAAGCAAGTTGCTGGATCATTGAAGCTAGAGTTGGCACAGTTCCGTGAACTTGAAGCATTCTCGGCATTTGCCTCAGATCTTGATGCCGCTACACAAGCACAATTAGCGCGCGGTCGTAGGTTGGTAGAAGTATTAAAGCAACCTCAATACTCACCGTATAAAGTTGAAGATCAGGTTGTACTTATTTTTGCGGCCACTAATGGTTATTTAGATAAGTTGCCAGAATCAGATGCCAAAAAATACGAACAAGAATTGATGACGTTTATCAGCCAAAAGCACAAGGCTTTGATGACAAAAATTACAGCTGATAAGGCTATAAAAGATGACACCAAAGTTATGTTAAAACAGGCGTTAGAAGAATTTAAAGCAGTCTTTAAATCTTCAACAGAAGCGTAAGGAACTAAGATGGCCAGCCTAAGAGACATGCGAGCGAAAATCCAAAGCGTTAAAAATACGCAGCAGATTACGCGCGCCATGAGAATGGTGTCTGCGGCTAAATTGCGACGGGCGCAAGATCAAATAGTGAATATGCGTCCTTATGCCAACAAGATACTTCAAATTATGTCTGATATAGCGAGCACACAGCGAGTGGAGCACCAGCTTTTATCAGGAGCGGCTGATAGCAAAAAAATACTGATGGTTATTTTAACATCAGATCGTGGACTGTGCGGAGGATTTAACTCCAATATAAACAGATTCACAGAAAAGTTTATAAAAGAGAATACAAGTAAGTATGAAAAAATAGATTACGTCTTTATCGGGCGTAAAGGTGCTGATTATTTTAAGCGACGCGGAATTCAGCCTAAAAAAGTAATGTTAAATCTCGCAAGAGAAATCTCATATTCGTTAGCCGCAGAAGTTGCGAATATGTGTATGACTGAGTTTATGAACGGCGATTATGATGAAATTCGTCTAGTCTATAATGAATTCAAATCTGCAATATCGCAAAACTTAACAGTCGAAACTTTGTTGCCGATTGATATATCCAAACACGCTACTAAAAATGAAGAAGATGTTAAGTTTCCATTCTCGAAAGATTTAATATTCGAACCAACGCCAGAAGCTATGATCGAAGAGCTATTGGCACAGCATTTTTCAGTTCAAGTTTATCGATGTATGTCTGAAAGTGTTGCGGCCGAACATGCGGCACGCATGACAGCTATGGAGAACGCAACTAAAAATGCTAAAGAAATGATCGGTAAATTGACTTTAATTTATAACAATGTACGCCAAGCCTCTATCACTCGAGAGCTAATTGAGATTTGCTCTGGTGCGGAAGCGGTTAGTAGTTCATAGGAGAACATATGTCGCAGTTACAATCACAATCACAAGGTCGCATTAAGCAGGTGATGGGTCCTGTTGTTGACGTTGAGTTTACGGGTGGGGATATGCCGCCGGTACTAAACGCTCTTCGCGTGACGAATCCGTCAATTGATGATCGCAAAGAAAACTTAGTCCTTGAGGTTGCTCAGCACTTAGGTAATCGAATTGTTCGAACGATTGCCATGGATTCTACAGATGGTTTGGTTCGTGGTATGAGTGTTAATGACACCGGCACAACAATATCTGCCCCTGTAGGTAAAGAGGTTCTTGGACGCATTATGAATGTAATCGGCGACCCAATTGATGAAGCCGGTCCAATTAAAACAAAAGAGTTTTGGTCTATTCACAGAGCTGCCCCGAAATTTGAAGATCAGTCTACTCAAGCTGAAATTCTAATGACAGGGATTAAAGTCATCGATCTTCTTGCTCCATACGCAAAAGGCGGAAAAGTTGGTCTATTTGGTGGTGCGGGTGTTGGTAAGACTGTTTTGATTCAAGAGTTAATTCGAAATATTGCGACCGAGCACGGTGGATATTCTGTTTTTGCCGGCGTGGGAGAAAGAACTCGTGAAGGTAACGATCTTTATCGCGAAATGAAAGAGTCAGGCGTTATTGATAAGACGGCACTTGTTTTCGGTCAGATGAATGAACCGCCAGGAGCCCGTGCGCGAGTTGCATTGACAGCACTTACTCAAGCTGAATATTTCAGAGATCAAGAGGGACAGGACGTATTGTTGTTCGTTGATAATATTTTCAGATTCACTCAAGCGGGAGCAGAAGTGTCAGCACTTCTTGGCCGTATTCCATCAGCGGTGGGTTATCAACCAACGCTTGGGACTGAAATGGGTGGTTTGCAAGAGCGAATTACATCTACGAAAAAAGGATCTATCACTTCGGTTCAGGCGGTTTACGTACCGGCTGATGACTATACTGATCCAGCTCCAGCCACAACGTTTACTCACTTAGATGCGACTACTAACTTAGATCGTGATATTGCCGCACTCGGTATTTACCCAGCGGTGCATCCGTTACAGTCGACATCGCGAGTATTAGACCCACAAATTGTTGGCGAAGAGCACTATAAAACAGCTCGAGATGTACAGTCATTGCTTCAGAGATATCGCGAACTTCAAGATATTATTGCCATCTTGGGTATGGATGAATTGAGTGAAGAAGATAAAATGGTTGTTTCGCGTGCTCGTAAAGCACAGAAATTTTTGAGCCAACCATTCTTCGTTGCTGAGCAGTTCACCGGTCTAAAGGGTGCATATGTCGATGTAAAAGATACGGTTAGAGGATTCAGAGAAATTCTTGATGGTAAACATGATGAAGTACCAGAACAGGCATTTTATCTAGTTGGCACCATCGAAGACGTATTAGAAAAAGCTAAGAGGATTTAATGTTTACCCTTACGCTCGTAACGCCACAGAAGAAGTTACTAACAGACGTTGAAATTGAAGAGGTCATTGTGCCTGCATTTCGTGGGCAACTGAATATATTGCCAGGCCATGCGCCACTAATGACAACTTTAACTGCAGGAACTTTAAAGGTAAGGCGTAAGGGAGAAACTGCATTTAAATCTGCAGCAATTAGTTGGGGCTATTGTGAAGTGAGTTCAAATGGAGTGAACGTATTAGCCGACACTGCAGAATGGCCTGAAGAAATAGATAAGAAGCGCGTTGAAGACCAACTTAAAATTGTACA
>JAGRAK010000089.1 GCA_020434645.1 Bdellovibrionales bacterium
CGCCAGGATTTTTATCAGGATGAAACTGCATAGCCAGCTTGCGATAAGCTTTTTTAATTTCATCTGGCGTGGAGTTTCTGTTTACGCCAAGTACTGAGTAAAAATCTCGCTTAGACATTCTTTACCTCAAGAATTTTTAGGTTCTTTTGCTACAACAACTTGTGCTGGGCGAATTATTCGGTCATGAAGTTTATAAGCGGTTTTAAACACACGCGTGATGTGCCCGGGCGGCACGGCATCAGATTCTTCGCTACTAATGGCTTCGTGTACATTTGGGTCAAAAGGGGTTCCACTTTCACACTCGATTTGATGGACGCCGAATTTTTCAATTGATTTTTTTAATTCATTTCTCGTGAGCTCTACGCCTTCTTTGTATACGTTGATTGTTTCTGGAGTTAGCTCCGTCTGAAGTGCGCGTTCAAAATTATCTAAAACTTCGAGTAATTCGAGAAAAATTCGCTCTGAGCCATATTTCATTAATTCAGCGCGCTCTTTAATTGTAGATTTGCGAAAATTATCGAAATCGGCACGCAAGTAGAGATAGTCATTTTTGGCTTTCGCGAGCTCGGCCTTCAGAGCGGATCCTTCGTCGTTATTTTCAACACCAGAGGCCTCTTCGTCTCCAGATACGATAGAATCAATTTCAATATCATCAGTATTGCCATTATTTGCATTTTTTTCATCGGACAAAGCTAGACCTCCAGTATGTGATTCATAGTATCAACATGGGGCTGAAACTGCGAGAGTCAATGCGTCGAAAAGGCTATTTCTTCAGGTAAAAAAGTGAACTCAAAAAACACCTGATTGGCTATGGGAAGGGCTGACGGAGAAAGGCAAAATCCAGAGGCAGTATTGAGCAGCAGACCTTTTTGAATAAGTTTCTCTGCTTTTGCCATTAAAAGCATTCTGGCCTCTGACCCAAACTTTTTCTCAAACAAATCAATAGTGAGGCCGCGCATCATACGCAACTGCGTATGGCAGTAGTCAGTTAAGGCCTCATTCATTTTAAGATGTTCGATTTGCCGGGCTGGCAGAAAGGCAAAAGGGTCTGTGAGTGTAGCGTCGGCAGAGACTTGCTTGATGTACTCTTTGTAAGAGGTTGGGTTCCAATAGCGGGTACCCCAACGGCCAACTGAGGGTGTATACGAATGGGCGCTTACGCCAAGGCCCCAATAAGGAGCATCAGACCAATAAAGTTGATTATGTTTTGACTCATGACCAGGCCGAGCAAAGTTTGAAAGTTCATATCTGAAAATTTGAGCGGCAGTGAGGTGCTTCTCAATAATCTCAAACATCTCAGCTTGCTCTTCGTCAGGCGCTCGCCGCGCATTCATCTTATGATGCATGGGCACAGTTAAGTTATACAGACTGACATGTTGTGGAGAAAAAGTGAGCATTTCATTTAAATCAATGAGTAGTTCTGCTTGAGTTTGATTTGGTAAGCCGAAAAGCAAATCAAAAGAGTAATTGAGCATATTTTTTTCTAAAAAACGCAACGTCTCTCGTGATGTGTTCGCGCTGTGTTCTCGGCCACAGGTTTTAAGATATGCGTCGTTGAAGGTCTGAACTCCAACACTGAAGCGATTAACTCCAGATTCTAGATAAAGGTCAAGTTTAGCCGGAGTAACTGTTCCTGGATTTATTTCAATAGTAATTTCGCTGTCAGGGGCGACATTAAAGCCAACAGCAGAAATTTCATTTCTAATAGCCAGTATATCTTCTGCAGGGAGTAAACTCGGCGTACCTCCGCCAAAATAAATCGAAGTCACGTTTTTATTATTTATGGCCTTTGCACGAGATCGTAACTCCGACATAATGAGCTGAGAGTACTGTTTCATTGAAACGACGTGATTTAAATCGAATGTTGTAAAATCACAATAGTGACATTTTTGAATGCAGTAAGGGATATGAATATAAAGACCGAAACCCATTAGAGGTATTTAATCTATGACAAGCAAATATCAATTAAAAAACGGATTGAATGTCCTTCTTGTAGAAAGTCACAAGTCACCAGTCGTCTCAATTCAAATGTGGGTTAAGACAGGCTCGGCAGACGAAACAAAAGGGATTGAGGGCATAAGCCACTTCATTGAGCACCTTGTGTTTAAGGGAACAGAAAAATATGGAGTGGGCAGTATAGCGAGCGCAATTGAGGGCGCCGGTGGTGTATTGAATGCCTACACGACGTTTGATCAGACGGTGTTCTATGTGACCCTATCTAAAACATTTGCAGAGACAGGTTTTGATGTCATTAGTGAAATGATGTTGCGGCCAAAATTTGACTCTAAAGAAATTGATAATGAACGAGAAGTTGTAATTGAAGAAATTAAGCGCTCAATAGACAATCCGAATCAGCAAGCCAGCCGACTTTTATTTTCAACAGCATACAAAAAACATCCATATGGGATTCCCGTTATAGGCTACGAAGAGAACATTAGAAAAGTTTCGCGCAAGCAAATTGTTAAATATTTTGAAAGCCGATATGTCCCTCAGAATATGACACTGGTAGTGGTCGGCGACTTTAAAGCAAAAGACATGAAGAAGAAAATTGAAGAATATTTTGGACCAACAAAGAAAAGAAAACTGATGAAGGCAAAACGTGTAGCCGAGCCGGTTCAGTTAAATCCACGAATAAATATTAAATCTACAGAATTCAATGAAAGCTTCTTATATCTGTCTTGGCCAATGCCAAAAGCCAATCACAAAGACATAAATGCGCTCAGCGTGATCGCTATGATTGTCGGACAAGGAGAAAGCTCAAGATTAGTTCATCGAATTAAAAATGAGAAACAATTGGTTAATTCGGTCGGCATGAGCTCGTTTTCTCCGAGAGAGCCAGGCCTAATTGCTGTATCAGCCACATTAAATAACGAAAAGCTGGCAGAAGTTACAAGCGAGATTCGGCTTGAGATAATGCGGTTTATTAATGACGGCCCCACACAAGAAGAGCTTCAGCGCGCCATCCGTCTACTCGAGAGTGATCAATACTATTCTATGGAAACCGTAGATGGGCTAGCGGGGCTATATGGTCATTATGAATTTCTTTTCGGTGACTATAAATATTTTAATAGGTCTATGAAGGCCACGGCTAAGTTAACCGCCAAAGAGCTAATGCGAGTGGCGAAAAAATATTTAAACCCACAAAAGATGTGTATTTCATATTTGTTGAGCGGGGAATCTTCAACTGCCAAAAATATTCTAGATGAAACAGTTAAACAATTTCAGAGTAAACATATTTCAGAGCGAAGAGATAAAGTTCTGAGCAAGGATAAAAAAGTTAAGGCAATAAAGTGGAGTGTTCCAAAAACAGACAAAGTCTCAGCAGCAGAAAAATACGTTTTGCCCTCCGGGGCGACCATGCTAATTAAGACTATTAAGGGGTCGCCTGTTGTGTGCGCGCGATATGGATTTTTAGGTGGACTAAGAGTTGAAAGTGACCAGCAGCCCGGGGCGAGTGAGCTAGCTAGTCGTGTATGGCCAGCATCAAGTAAAACACAGAGCGAAGTTCAAATTAATAATCGCATCGAAGGCATGGCCTCGGGGTTTGGTGGCTTTGGCGGTCGAAATAGCATGGGGCTTTCGCTGACCTCTTTGCAGCCCAACTTTTTAGAATCGCTAGAAATAATGAATGACGTATTGCTCAACTACAAAATTTCACCAGAAATTGTATCGAGAGAAAAACTATTGATGACAGAATATTTAAAAGCGAGATCAGATAAGCCTGCACAAAAGTGCATACTCGGCATGATGTCGGCCTTATTCGAAGGGCATCCTTACGCAAAAGACCCGTATGGTAATGCTTCGGATATAGCGAAGTTAAATGAAAAATCCATAGTTGAACAAGTAGATAAGTCTCTGCTTTCGGCGAATATGACAATTTCAGTTGTGGGAGATGTAGACAAGAATAAACTTAAAAAAATAATGACTTCGGTTACCGATAAAATGGCCAGAGGCAATCGAGTAGCGGACGCATTTTCATTAAAAGATCTGAGAGAGCGTAAAAAAAGTTTTATTGAGATGAACAAAGCTCAGACACATGTTGTTTTGGCTTATCGCGGACTAACATTTCGGGATTCTGACAGGTTTGCATTAGAAGTTATGCAGTCTATTTTATCTGGACAAGGTGGGCGCTTGTTCATAGAGCTGCGTGACAAAGAGTCTTTGGCATATTCAGTATCGCCGCTTAGAATGGACGGTATAGATACAGGATACTTCGGTGCGTACATCGCATGTTCACCTGAAAAAACAGAAAAAGCTGTCAAAATGTTAAGAGCAGAGTTTACAAAGCTGGGAGAGCTGTTGGTATCAAAAGAGGAGCTTGAACGGTCTAAACGATACTTATTGGGCCGACATGATATTGCTCTACAAAAAACAGGTCACGTTGCTGATTTTATGCTTTTCGATGAAATGTATGGGCTAGAGTTCAATGAATTTGAGAGCTATCACGACAAATTGCTTACGGTTACTCCTGATGATATTCGCAATGTAGCTAGACGTATCTTCGCACAGCCAGAAGTATTATCTATAGTAGGAAAAAGTGATGCTAATTAAAACATGTCTTAATTTGATACGGTTCCGGTCATAAGTCGGGATAAGTAGTATAAAATACGCAGAACTTAGAAAAAAATAGTAAAATTATAGTGTGTATTAGCCGTAAGACTGGTTATGGGAATCCTGTCAAGGAGGGTGCGCCCGTGAGTCAAGCTACGAAATCAAAAACTGTAAATATCATAGAGACGTCTGAAAACTATTTTACAGAAGTCGTGATGTCGGCCATAGAAAAACGAAAATTTACGACATCGCCCTATGTAAGCCAATATTTAGTGGGACTACTTGAGTCCAACATGGTCTCAGCCAATGTGAGCTTTAATTCAACTTTAGCAGAAGCATTACTGACGGCGTATCAGGCGCAGAGACCAGTTAAAATTGAATTACTAAAAAAGCTAGGGGACATGAGTTTATATGTCAGTGGTTTTTTTGGAGATTCGTTGCGGCGTAAAATTATAGATATTGATTATTATGCAGATATTGGTGGGGCTGCCTATGGTAATTTAGCCAGTGAATTGGCAAACGAAGTACAGGGACAAGTCTATAAAGAATTTTCTATAAGATTTCTGGATTATGTAGACCTTCTGACGTACATTAGTCAGGACTCTTTAATCCAGTCGAATCAAGACCTGCTTAGATTATATGAGCGGTATGTGTTGACCGGGTCAGAGTTGGCAAAGCAACAATTAGTAGAAAAAGGATTATTGACAACAGGTGACCTTAAAAAAGTTTCAAATCAATAATATTTAAGCGTTATGTTCAACATAGGGTTCACAGAATTAGTTATTTTAGCGGTTATTGGACTGCTTGTCATAGGGCCAGAACAACTGCCTGAAATGGCCCGAAAATTAGCAAAGCTATTAAATGAATTGAAGCGCGCAAAAGATGAGATTATGAGCCCAGTCAATGAGCTTAAAAATGAAGCCCATAGAGCTGTAGAAAAAATGAGAAGAGATGTTGATGAGCAGATGCATACGCAAGTAAGTGAGCTTATGAAGATTAAACAACAGGTTGAAGCTGAGCAGCCCGTTCAGACAAAATCAGATGAGCCAACAAAAGCAGAAATAGCAGAAAATGACAAAGACACCAAACCCGAATGATCAGACTCTAATCGATCATCTTATAGACCTTAAAAAATGTATTATAAATACGTTAATAATTGTTTTTTTGGGGTTTTGCGCCTTCATTTATTTTAGCGAATATATATTTGATTTTATTAGGTCACCGATTCTTCCCTACCTGGGGGATTCTGGAGGTCTCGTATTTACAGCGCCAATCGATAAATTTATGGCGCATATAAAAGTGAGTGTATTGGCGGGGGCTATCATTACGGCACCGTTCTGGCTACATCAACTGTGGATATTTGTGTCGCCGGGCTTATATAATCATGAAAAGAAAATGGGAATTTACTTTATATTTTTCGGAACACTTCTTTTTTTAGTTGGAGTATTATTTGTTTATCAAATTGTATATCCGATGGCGTTTAAATATCTTCTGACTTTTGGCGGCAGCACAGATAAACCAATGATAACGATTTCAGAATATTTAGGTTTTTTTATAACGACGACACTTCTGTTTGGCCTTGCGTTTGAATTGCCCCTCGTGTTGGTCATTCTCGGCATGCTTGGAGTTGTAAATGCCGAAATGCTGAGGGCAAAACGTAAAATAGCAATAATGATTATAGCTGTGCTTTCGGCCGTAATTACGCCGCCAGATGCAATTAGTATGTTGGCTATGTTGACACCATTAATACTCTTATATGAAGTGTCGATTTTATTAGTTCAATACCTGGGTAAAAAAGAAGTCGTCTAAAGTGTTATGCTTTCTTTGTACTTGCCAAAAACTTCTCGCAGCACATCGCTGATTTCACCTAAAGTGCAATGAGCTTCAACTGCAGACACAAAGAGAGGTATTAAATTATCTGTTCCTTTTGCAGCAGAACGTATTTTATTTAAGCAGCTTTCGACTTCTTTAGGATTTCGCGCGGCTTTGAATTTTTTGAGTCGCGAAACTTGATCTTGAGCGACCTTTTCAGAAACTTTTAAAGTTTCAATGTCGGACGGGCTGTCTTGAATGAAATCATTTACGCCGACAATAATCTCGTTTTTGGTATCGACATCTTTTTGATATTGGTAGGCTGTATTTTGTATTTCATTTTGAATCCAACCAGACTCAATGCACGCAATAACCCCGCCAAGAGAATCAATACGCTCTATATATTCATAAGCGCGCTTCTCAATTTCAGAGGTCAGTGTCTCTACGTAATGGGAGCCGCCAAGCGGATCAATTACATCAGCAACTCCAGATTCATTTGCAATAATTTGCTGAGTGCGCAAGGCAATCGTTGCCGCTTTTTCAGTCGGTAGACCTAAGGCCTCGTCCATTGAGTTGGTGTGTAAACTTTGGGTGCCACCAAGAACAGCGGCGAGGGCTTGCAGTGTAACTCGGGCTATATTATTTTCAGGTTGCTGAGCCGTAAGGGTTACTCCGGCTGTTTGAGTATGAAAGCGCAGGCGTTGTGTTCGGTCGTCAGTTGAATTAAATTTTGCTTTCATAATATTCGCCCACATACGGCGAGCCGCTCTAAATTTAGCAACTTCTTCAAAGAAATTATTATGAACATTAAAGAAGAAGCTAAGTCGCTTACCGAAATCGTCAACATTGAGCCCACACGCAATTGCGGCTTCAACGTAGGTGATGGCATTTGCGAGAGTAAATGCTAGCTCCTGAACAGCATTAGCGCCGGCTTCTCTTATGTGATACCCAGAAATACTAATGGTATTCCAGTTGGGCACTTCAGACTCACAAAATGAAAAAATATCGGTGATGATACGAAGGCTTGGCTTGGGGGGATATATGTATGTCCCGCGGGCAATATATTCTTTTAATAAGTCATTCTGGATTGTGCCACGAAGTGCAGTAAGCGGTATTCCGCGCTTTTTTGCGACAGCAATATAAAACGCTAGCAATACTCCAGCAGTAGAATTGATTGTCATCGATGTAGATATTTTTTCTAGAGGAAGGCCTTCTAGCAAAACTTCCATATCTTCTAGTGAAGAAATAGCAACCCCGACCTTGCCCACTTCACCAGTGGACATAATATGGTCAGAATCAAACCCCATTTGTGTCGGCAAATCAAAGGCAACACTGAGACCAGTTGTGCCTTGCTCAAGTAGCATTTTGTAACGGGCATTGCTTTCTGCAGCAGAGCCAAAACCGGCATACTGTCGCATTGTCCAGAGACGCCCTCGATACATCGTTTCTTGTATGCCTCGTG
>JAGRAK010000008.1 GCA_020434645.1 Bdellovibrionales bacterium
GATATAGTACATATCTAGTATGTAGCATATCGCACCCCCAATCTGTCGTCGTCAACGACTGAAAAAGAGGGGTTCGATTCTTAAACCCCGGTTTGCGCCGAGATTGCAGCCGGGGTTTTTTATTTCAATATTAAGACCATGCTGAAGTCAGACTTATTATAGCTGGCGTCCGAGCGTGTCCGTGCTGCTGGCAATATTTATAAATTTGAATGAATGTCGGATATTCGACCGGTCAGCGGGAGTTCGGCGCGGCCAGGTGAACCCGAATATATACCTGTAATTTCAACCAAGATTTCTTCATTATGAGAATCTGATCCTGAAAGTCCCTCAACAACCACAGGCCAATAATCTCGAGCAAGACCACGACCATTTTTCAAAACCAAAACTTTTTTCTTTAAACCGATTTGTTTTAAGGCCTGATCAAGATAACGTTTGTGACTGAGTTCACGCAGACGTTGAGAACGCCTTGAAACAACCGTGCGCTCATTTTGACCATCTAATTTCATTGCATATGTACCCGGGCGCTCACTATAGGGAAAAACATGAATGCGTGTCCATGGCAGATTCGAAAGCCGTGAATAGGTATCAAGAAACTCGTCTTCTCCCTCACCCGGAAAGCCGCAAATGACATCCATACCGACAAATGCGTTCGGAACACGCTTTGCAATTTCATTCAATGAGCTTTCAACCTCTCGAGAACCATATTTACGCTTCATGCCCGTCAGCACCGAGGTTGTCGAACTCTGAATACTCATATGAAAGTGTGGGCAAAGGCGCGGATCTATAAATAAATCAAAAAGCCGATCTGAAATTTCAATAGGTTCAAGACTAGTAAGACGAAGTCGCGGAACGCGTGTATTTAATAATATGTCTTCAATTAAATTTTCTAAACCAAATTCATAATCTCCGATATGAACCCCAGTTAAAACAATTTCACGAACACCTTGCGCAAGTAAATCTTTAACACGTGTGCGTATCGCCTCAATTGTAAGTGATCGACTCTTCCCCCGAGCAAACGGGATCACACAAAATGTGCAAAAACTGTTACAACCATCTTGAATTTTCAAAAAGGCACGGGTGTGCCCCTCTTCACGACCGCCACCCTCTTCAAGATCATCTTTTTTAAAAATATTTGATTTGAATATTTTCTCGGTGAGCTCACCACGCAAATGTTTTGATATCAGCTCTTCAAGTTGACCCTTATGTGAATTGGCCACCACAAGATCAGCTCCAGAAATATTACGAAACTTATCAGTGTCAACTTGCGCCGCACAGCCGGTCACCACCACGACACTACCTGGATCTTTTGTTTTAATTTTACGAATAGTACGAATAGCCTCTTGCGTGGCTTCGTCAGTTACGGCGCAAGTATTTAAAACGTGAATATGAGATTGATCTTTTAATAAGTACCCAGCTTTAGTAAAACGACTCTCAAGCAAGCCCGTATCGTAGGTATTCACCTTACAACCGAAGGTTTTAATATTTAAAGAATGCTTTGAGTCTTTTAACAAATCCAACCTCCACCCAAAAGGACATTCTCTTTATAAAAAACAGCAGCCTGCCCGACCGTTACAGCTCTTTGGGGCTCTGTAAATTTAAGGCCTATGCGCCCGTTGTCGTATTTTTTAATAATCGCCTCGCTCCCCTTGTGAGCAAAACGAATTTTAGCGCGAACTATATCGCCGTCCTGCGCCTCGCTCAGCCAATTCAGATCACGCACTTCAAGTTCTGAAGAATAGAGGTCTTTTTCTTCTCCGAGCCAAACTGTTGCCGAGTCGAAATCTATTTTAGCCACATAGGCGGGTGAACCCGTCGCCACACCCAAGCCTTTTCTTTGACCTATTGTAAAGTTATGAATACCCGTGTGCTCAGATAAAACTTCACCGGTTGAAAGCCGTTTTATTACACCTGGTTTTAAATTTTTCTTATCAACCTGAGATTCAATAAACCCGGCATAACCCTCTTTACCAATAAAACAAATACCCGTTGAATCTTTTTTGCGAGCTACCGGCAAACCTACTTTTTCAGCGTAGCTGCGCAAATCAGACTTTTGCCAAGTCCCTACCGGAAACATCAATTTCTCAACAATTTCAGGATCAAGAGTAAACAAGAAATAGGTTTGATCCTTCCATGTGTCGCTGCTCGTGACGATTACTGATCGACCGGAATCATCTTTTTCAATTTTCGCGTAATGACCTGTGGCCAAATAATCACAGTTGAGCTCTTTCATTTTTTGAATCAAATGATCAAACTTTAAATAAGTATTGCAGTTCACGCATGGTATCGGCGTTTCGCCCTTTAAATAGGTCTCTACAAAATTATCAATTACAGCCGTTTGAAATTTTTCTTCGCAGTTGATGACATAAAATGGAATATCTAAATGATCGGCCACTGCTCGAGCGTCATCTACATCTTGACTGGAGCAACATGTCCCGCTGCTTTCATCCACTTCACAATGATTTTTTGAGTAATCCCAAACCTGCATAGTGACGCCAATAACTTCATAACCCTGCTCTTTTAAAATAGCTGCTGCTACAGAGCTATCCACTCCGCCCGACATCGCCAGAAGAACACGACCTTTAGATTTTGAATTTGAGGTTAAATCATACATTCAGTTTCTCCGTATTATGAAAAGAGCGAAGCCTTGTGACAACCTTCACTAATATCTCAACAAAATGATCAATTTCAGCTTGAGTGGTGCTCCAGCCGAGACTCACGCGTAAAGATTTCTGGGCCTCTGCTCGAGATAGACCCATAGCCAGCAACACAGGACTCGGTTCAGGGCTGCCGCTTGAACATGCGGCCCCGGTACTCACTGAAACACCTTCAATATCAAGATTCATAAGTAGGCTCTCTCCATCAATACCCTCAATTAACAGACTTGAGGTATTCGGTAGTCGATCAACACCCGACCCCGTCAACTGAACATCTGAAATTTTATTTAAAATTTGGGCTTCCATGTTGTCGCGAAGAGTTTTCATTTGAATATTTTTTTCACTTATAATCTCAGGGAGCAAAGCTGCCACATGACCAAACGATGCAATTGATAAAGTGTTTTCAGTTCCGGCACGTCTTGCTCGCTCTTGAGCTCCACCTGAAATTAAACTCTTTAGTTGCCCACCTTTTTTGCAAAACAAAACACCGGTTCCTCGCAATGAGTAGAGCTTGTGTGCCGCAAATGACGCGTAGTCGACTTCTAGTTTCGAAATATCAAGCGGCACCTTGCCCAATGCTTGAACGGCATCCGTATGAAATTTTGCGCCTACACGATGTGCTTGCACACACATTTCAGCTACCGGAAAAACACTCCCCGTTTCGTTATTGGCATACATAATAGAAACAAGTGCCGTTTTACTTGAAAGCAATTTCGAGTACGTCGCCATATCAATTTGGCCACTTCGATCAACTTTCAATCGATAAACTCGAGCACCTCGAGCTTCGATATCATCAAAACTTTTCTTCACACTCGGGTGTTCAACTTCAGTTGTAATATATTCGTTTCGCTCTGACGTGTTGTGAAGCTCGTAAAACCCTTTAATCACATAGTTGTTGGACTCACTCCCACCACTGGTGAAAATCACCTCTAGCGGATGACAGCCCAACATTTTGGCAATCGCTGAGCGTGCATCTCGAATACGCGTCTTAGGCGCTCTTCCTGACCAATGTATACTTGAAGGATTTCCCCATTCATGCGCCCAAGTGACCAACTGATCAACCACACTTTGGAGTGGTGGTGTTGTGGCGTTATGATCTAGATAAATCCGACCTCTGTCGTTAAGGGACAAGCTCGGCTTTTTCATAATGGCCGCACACTAGCATAGGCCTTTTAGAAATTAAAGCCCAATCCGACAGTTCCGAAGGCCACAAATATATTAGGGGCAGCATGTGAGAGCGCCTCTGAAGATCGCTCATCTTTGAATGAATAATTTTTAAGGCCGAACCCCGCCTCGCCATAGAAGTTCTCAGTCCATTGGACTTTTCCATGAAAGTTCATTGCAAACATGAAGTTAGAGGCCTGTTGAGCTCTTAAAGCCAGAGGATAATAAATAAACTCCCAGTCCACCCACTTTGGATATCGCATAAATGGCGCTAAATTAAAAAAATCATCGATTACTTTAGGCATAGATCTCGCCCAAAACACTCCCCCACCAACAACCGGGACAGCAAAACTCAAAGTACCCAATGAATCAGCAGCTCCATAATCAAAGTTCATGGCACTCGCAATAGCACCCACGGTGGGGTCTCGACTCCAAATACCTGGCGTAAATCTATATTTTAAGTCAACATTTCCGGCCGCAAACTTTTTTAAATCTCCATCGGAGCGTAGAAAAACTTCAAAATATTTTGCAGATACTCCCCACCGCTGCCGACTGTACTTATAACTGTCCCACCCGAGCAAACTTTCAAACCAATACTGCCCTGCGATTTCACCCAAGAGAACAAGAGTCAGCTCACTTGTTACGAGTCCTGAAAGTCGCAACCCCAACTCTGCAGGATAACCTCGATAGATGTCATACTCAGCTCTCCATTTATTGCCGTTCTCTGTGACATTGAGTATTCCGGTATTGTATTGACCTCTTTGTGGAGCCGGAAAATTCCATGAAAACTCATTTTCTGACTCTCTTTTAACCTCGGTGTCATCAGCACTCACTTCAACTGTTGGGTCTACGGCTCCCCGTACCCATACCTTTGAGCCATATGTCGACTTAGTCGTCTCTTTCGATAATACAATTCTAGCTTTTGTTGTTGGCAGGGCTTCAAAATCAAAACTTTGTCGAAAGGGCGCCCCACCCTCTCCACGCAAGTACAAATAAGGCGCACTCTCTGTTATTGAAGATCTCCAAAATCTTCTAAGATCTCCAATCGTGGGCATAAAGTTTAAAAACCCCCAGTGAACAGAATCAGCGAAAAACGACTCTGTGATATCGCCCATTGGTACGTCACCAAACCCAATCACATTTATTTTTTTACTATTCTCATCTTTGACGATATCGACAACACGGATTTCTTTTGGGTTCGATACAAATTCAAAATACACTCCACTTTTTAGTAGAGCCGCCAATTTAATTGGCACATCATTATCTAAAAATATAGCCGTGCCTTTTGCTGTCACCGGCTTATCATTAATTAACACTCGTGGTGTCACATCTTTTGACACAGGAGCTATCTTATATCGACCGGCATATCTTACAAATCGATAGCGACGTGAGCACACAGCCAAACGGCTACCCTCTTCATCTGAACTTACACAATAACGAAATGGGTCTTTTATTTGAGTGATCGGAACCTCAAAAAAGTTTTTATGCGATAGTCCAAACTGACTGCGTTGATGCTGTACTGATAAGCTTTGGGGTCGCGCCAACATTAATTTTCGTTTTATATCTTCTATCACGACTTTGGATTTTTCAGCTTTTAATTTTTTTTCTAACTCGCTTCGGTTTCTTTCATATAAAACTTTGTTGGTTTGCTCTTCGAGAAGTGTCTTCCAGTCTTCTACATCGGATGCTGTTATTTTTTTTCTCCAGAGGCTTCGCGCCTTATCATCTAAAATCTCTATGGTTCCGGATTTCACAAAATCTATTGGCCATCTGAAACTAATGACATACAGTGAGCCAACCCGCCGAACCACATCTAAGCCAAAATCAACCTCAGTGAACTCACCCACTTCTCTGGTCATCTGCATTGACACATCAGAGTCACTTAGAAAGTATGGCCCAAGACGCAACACCGACTCTTTAGTTAAATCGTAATCAATTTTTTGTTTATCTAGTCGTATGTTATTTTTAGCAGGATCAAAAAAAAGTGAATAAGGAGAAGTCTTCACTGGATTTATTTCTTTATCACCACGAACCCGTATGCCTACAGGTTCATTTGCATATGAAAATGAATAAAAAATAGTTAAAAATATGACCTGGACTAAAGTCGAAACAATTCTCATAGCTTGTTTAATTTTATATACATAACGGCTACGACACAACGAGCCTTTTAGTTTTAGAAATAGCCTCAACTTAAGACCGTATATATTAAGATAAATCGTTATAAATCCGATACTTTTAATGATGAATTCAACTCCTACTTGGGTACAAGCTTTAAATATCAAACCAGCCACTTATGAGGAGTGGTTGCGTCTCTTGCCAAAGCACGAGTCTTTGATATTCACATGTCTACTTAATCATCAAATCAATTCAGAAGATTATTTTTCATGGGCGAAAGAATATTATGGGCTGGCTTATTTGAATTCTAATTTTTTTGAGCAAAAACCAAATATATCTTTCTGGAAAAAAATAGAACCCGTTGCCAATTGGTCTGAGAAAATGATTCCGCTACACGAATGGGATGGAGTAGTTTTTGTTGCCTGCGTCGAACCGCACAGCGAAGTAAAGTGGAGCTTCCCAGTTCAGTACGTACTGGCAAGCGCTCAAGATCTAACAAAATACTGGCAGGCTCTGCAAAAAAAACAAGATTCTACTGCAACGCCCCCTGACCTCGAACTTCCACCTGTTCCCACTGATGAGCCGGCTGGTCTAAATTTAGAAAAACTTGAAAAATTAAATGCTCCCCAATCTGAAGATTTTATGGAGGCATTAGCTAAAAAAGTAAACGGCAATAAAACACCGGCTGACTTTAATGCCCCAGACAACTTAAACTGGAGTCCCGATAATGGCGACAGTTCAGTAGCAGCACCCGACGGGATGGCACCCGAAGGTATGGTCATGGCCCCAGTGCCAGCTGCACCAGAGGTAATCACTCCAGACATAACTGTCGCAGCAGAAATGAAAAATACTCAAGATAAAATAAATACGCCCTCGGTAAGCGCAAGCTCTGATCCCTACTCTGCTCTTATACATGAAATGAAAAATTACTTCACCGGCGTATTAATTCTATCTGCACAAAATGAAACCGTCGTGCCTGTCGCATGGGATGATGCCTACACTCCTAAAAAAGGTGAAGAAAATAAAAGCTGGGATCTCAACTCACCTAGCGCTCTTCGCATATCAGCTCGCACTAAACAGCCCTATCTTGGACATATTGTCAGCACCCCAATGAATAAAGAATTTTTTGCAGCTTTTGGGTATAATGAGTTCCCTAAAAAAGTTTTAATTCAACCCGTATTGTCTGATGATTATTTAACTCATCTTATTATTGCCACAGTAGATGAGTCGCGAAAAAATCATCAGACACTTCATGAGGGCAAAATAATTTCAGAAAAAATGCTAGAATTAGGTCACATAAAAAAAGTTGCTTAACAAAATTGAGTTTTAAAAATTCGCCCTTGCTCTGTTAACTCAATATTGATTTCAACGCGCACCCACTGTGGCGAAAACTTTGTCTGCTGCAATCGATCTGCCCACTCAACTATAACCCATGCTTCGGGTTGCATAAAAACATCCCAAAACCCTGTACTCTCAAGATCAGATTCGCTTTCAATTCGATAAAGATCAAAATGATCTATGTTCATGCCCTTCACTTCATAATTATGATGAATGGCATAAGTGGGGCTTGAAACTTGTGTGACACCAAGCTCTCCCAGTAAAACTTCTACTGTTTTAGTTTTACCAACACCCAGATCTCCGCTTAGCAAAAGCAAAACACGCCTCTGCCCCTTTAATTTATTCACAATTTGTTTACAGAAATTATTCAAATCTTCGAAGTTTTTAATTACAGTCGTTTCTGCGTGAGGCGCCATCTTAAAAAACTACACCTTGTGTTATTCGACTGAGCATAGAAGAAAGGCCTTCTTTTAAATCACTTGGCTGAAGTGATCGCTTATCAAATCCCATTCGAACCCAGTCATCGGCAATGCGCCCATGCACATACGCGGCTGTTGCTGTCGCCTGCAAGGTATCAGAACCTTGTGCAAGCAATCCCCCGATCATCCCGGTTAAAACATCCCCAGACCCAGCTTTTGCTAGAGCTGAATTGCCCGCATTAATAACCATACAGCGATCTTCATATGCCAATATACTGCGATAGCCTTTTAGCAATACATGGCAACCCGTTTTCTCAGCACCCAGAAGTGCCGCCCTAAATCGGTCAGATTCTATCTGCTTAACTTCAACCTTGATGATACGAGAAAGTTCGGCCGCATGAGGCGTAACCACCCAGCTTTTGGGGAGCGGAAACAACTTGTACTTCACACATGCTGTTATGGCATCAGCATCTAATATTACCTTTTCTGCTTTTAATGATTTTAATTTTCGAATAATTTTTGCAGTTTCATCTCCAACGCCCAAACCTGGCCCAATAGCATAGGCGTTTATTTTTCTCAAATCCCATACCTCATCACTATCAAGTGACGTTGTTAAAACTTCAGGTGTAAGCTCAAGCTTCTCAACAGGAATATCATTTGCTGCCCAGATCACATAGCCCGTACCCATTCGATAGGCGCTTTGCGCTGCTAAAATACCAGCGCCCCACATGTTTTCGCTACCTGCTATTACAACAAGTCTTCCGAAATCACTTTTATTTGAACGCTCTTTACGTGCCGGCAAATAACGTCTCGCTAATTTATCATTGAAAACAAAATTGGTGGTAGCTACGCCTCGCAAGCATTCATAAGGGTATCCCACAGAGAGCACACGAAGCTTTCCGACGAGTGACGGGCCATCAGCCGTGAAAAATCCCGGCTTAGGCAAACCAAAAGTAAAAGTCGTATGGGCTTTAATCGCAACCTCACTGGCAATACCAGTATTGCAGTTTAAGCCAGAGGGACAATCCAAACTGACAGTCGGGACTTTAAGTGCATTCATCTGATCGACCAAAGATCTAAATTCGCCCTCAATCTTACTCTTGAGGCCAATACCGAAAAGCGCATCGACAATTAATGTCGCAGATCTAATTTGCTCTGATTTTTTAGCCTCATTAAAGGCATCTACAATTCGAAGACCATGAAGTTCTGCACGCTTTAACTGAATTTTAAACATGGCCGAACGCTTCGTCTTCGGAGCAGCTAACATAACCAAAATATTTCGAAAGCCCATAGAGTGAAGGTGTCGGGCCATCACGAGCCCATCTCCGCCATTATTACCTGGGCCACACACAATTACCGTGAGCCCTCTTGTTAATTCTGGATAAAAATTCTGCTGACACTCTCTTGCCGACTGAATTCCAGCGGACTCCATCAATATTTCGTCGGTTAGACCATACACCTTGCACGAAATACTATCGACTTCGCGGCACTGATCCACTGTCAATAGACGCATAAACTACTTTCCTAAGTGGGATTGTAAAAAACTAGCAATCTCTTCTGCATAAATGTGAATTTTTTGTTTATCAAGACCTTCTACAAGCACGCGCACAATGGGCTCTGTACCTGAGTAACGAACAAATACTCGCCCTTGACCTTTTAAACGGTCTTGCACACTTTTAATTAATTCTGAGTAACCTGGCAGCGATGTCAGTTCAGTTTTCTGTTTCACTCGGGCATTAATTAAAACCTGAGGAGCGTCAGTCATAACATCACTTAGCACGCTCAGTTTTTTACCAGTCGCTCGCATAACAGCAAGCACATGAAGAGCTGCAATTGTGCCATCACCCGTACTACTGTGATCTGAATAAATAATATGTCCCGACTGCTCCCCGCCCAGTGTGTAGCCATTTTTTCTCATCTCATCTACAACATATTTATCGCCCACATCTGTGCGCACAACGCGAATACCATAATTTGCTAAACAGTGCTCAAGACCAACATTACTCATCTCTGTTGCGACAATTGTGTCTTTAGGCAATTGACCTATTTTCTTTTTCTGTATAGCTGAAATGGCCAAAATATGATCACCGTTCACAATACGGCCTAACTCATCGACCATAATCACTCGATCTGCGTCGCCATCTAGAGAAATTCCGACATCTGCGCGATATTTTATAACTTCGTCACAGGTGCGCGTAGGATGTAGTGCTCCAAATTTGTCATTTATATTTCGACCGTTTGGGGTATTGCCAATAACCATAACCTCAGCACCAAGCTCTTCAAAAATGGCCGGAGCCACTTTATAAGCGGCGCCATTTGCACAATCCAAAACAATCCGCATCCCCTCTAAACTCAAATTCATAGGGAATGTGTTCTTTGCATAAACTATATAACGCCCATCCGCATCATCAATACGTCGAGAACGGCCAATCTCATTGGGCTCTTCTAGAAGAGCTGTCAAATTGTCTTCATATACTAATCTTTCAATTTCATCTTCAATGGCTTGAGAAATTTTGAACCCATCTGGACCAAAAATCTTTATACCATTGTCACAAAAGGCATTGTGCGAAGCCGAAATAACAACACCTGCATCCGCACGCATATTTTGAGAAACAAATCCAATACCCGGAGTTGGAAGTGGCCCAGTTAAAAGCACACGAATTCCCATTGAGTTGAGGCCTGACGCCATAGCTTGCTCAATCATATAACCCGAAAGCCGTGTGTCCTTACCAATCAAAACTGTTAGCTTTGCGCCCTTATGGCTCTGCTGCTGCTTTAAAACATAACCTAATGCTTGTCCTACTTTTAATGCCAAGTCCGGCGTCATCGGAAACTTATTGGCTGTTCCGCGAATACCATCTGTTCCAAATAATTTTTGAGATTTCTTATTTGTGCTCATGGCGATACCACCTTTTTAATTTCAATATCAAAAAAACGGGGTTGAATAGATATAAGCTTTACTCCTGGAGGTAAACTTATATCAGAAGGCTTAACTTCGATCCTTTTGCGGCCTGGCGACTCACCCAGAAGATTCATAGACAATATTTGAGATGTTTGATTGAGTTTACCCAAACTCATTCGAGAACCCGAAATCTGAAGTTTAATCGAGTGATCGTCAGGGGCAATGACAACAAAACTTGGATTCACTAAAAATTCAACATCTAAGCTTTTAAAGCGAACAAAATCTTTACGCCCCTGCAAAGTTGTGATCCAAATTGAAAGCGCCACCATAAGCGCAATTAGCTTATACAACCAATTCGAGACGATGCGCTCACGCAATATAGGCAGCTGCTTTTTCATGTCGCTGCACTCCACTGTCTCGTCATGTCGCTGCACTCCATTCTGGCTTCACCTTAATGCCCAGAAGATCATAGAGCTCGCGGCGAAGGGTGCCATGATCGACATCTTTTGCAAAATGACTACCGTGAACCAGATTCACACTTCTATTTTCTTCACTAACAATTATGACTATGGCATCTGTTTGCTCAGCTAGACCAAAGCCAGCACGATGACGAGTACCTAAATTTTTATCTAGAGCTGGATTTTTAGATAATGGCAAAAAGTTGCCCGCAGAAAAAATACGTCCAGCTCGAATCAGCACAGCCCCATCATGGAGCGGGCTCATTGGAGCAAAAATAGAATTCAAAACCTCAGCTGAAATATTACTATCAAGCTCTGTTCCCGGCTCAATAAAATAATCGAGAACAATTTCTCTCTCTATTACAATTAAAGCACCAGTCCCCCGTTGCCCTAACTGCACCACACCTTGTGCGATCTCTTCAATATTGTGGCGCACTTCAATAGCGGAGGCACCAAACAGCAATGGGTTTGAGCCAATCTGAGCAAGGGCTCTGCGAATTTCACCTTGAAATAAAATAACAACAATCAAAAATAAATTTGAAAATATCAGTTCAAGAATCCAATTAAAAGTGACTAGGCTAAACCAGCTACTTAAAAAATACGCGATAGCGAGCACACCCATACCTGAGAGAATTTGTACCGCACCTGACTTTTTTGTTAATAACAAAGCTCGATAGACAACAAGCCAAACCAGAATTAAGTCCACACCGTCGCGGAACTCAAGCTGCTCTATAAATAATTTTGCGTTCTCTAAGAAGTTATGCAACACGAGTTGTCCTTAAGCTTATGCTGTCACTGGCCCTGAGTTACCCACTGGCCCTCGTGAACCCGATGGCACCTTCTTTTTGTCTTCTTCTTCGTCTTTTTTATTAGCAAGCTTTTGCTCTGCATCGAGTTTGGTTTTTGTTTCCACCCGAATTTTAGCAATCTCTTCTAGTGGTGTCCCCGCAATCATAAGATCTACTTCTTCAGCATCGATTGTTTCATGCTCGAGAAGTGCTCCAGCTAATGAGTGCAAGGCTTCTATGTTTTCAGTTAGAATTTTCACCGCCTTTTGATGACCCTCATCAACAATTCGGCGCACCTCTGCATCTACTTCTTCAGCCTTAGATTCTGAGTACTCACGATGATTGGTCATCGACATACCTAAAAATACAGGACCTTCTCGTTTTTCTAATGCCAGTGGCCCAATCTTCTCACTCATGCCCCATTCACAAACCATACTTCTGGCAATAGCCGTGGCGCGCTCGATATCGTTACCAGCACCCGTTGTATAATCTTTAAATATAAGCTCTTCAGCCGCACGGCCTCCGAATAAAAAAGCCACCATATTCTCAGCTTTGCTCTTCGTGAGATTGAGCATATCTTCTTTTGGTAATGTTTGAGTCACTCCGAGTGCCATCCCGCGCGGAATAATTGAAACCTTATGAATCGGGTCCATTCCCGGAATTATTTTACCCACTAATGTGTGCCCAGCCTCATGATAAGCTGTAATTTTTCGATCTTCTTCACTCACAATCATGGATTTTCTCTCTGAGCCCATCAAGATTTTATCTTTGGCCTTTTCAAAGTCTTCCATTTCAAGTTTATTTTTCTCACTTCGCGCGGCCTGTAACGCCGCCTCGTTCACAAGATTTTCTAAATCCGCACCACTAAAGCCCGGAGTTCCGCGTGCTATACGAGAAACATCAACATTAGATGCTAGCGGCGTCTTTCGCGTGTGTACTTTTAATATTTGTTCACGCCCGTTTAAGTCTGGACGATTCACTACAACTCGACGATCAAATCGACCCGGACGAAGTAACGCCGGATCTAAAACATCAGGACGATTTGTCGCAGCAATTAATATCACGCCTTCATTACTTTCAAATCCGTCCATCTCAACAAGTAGCTGGTTGAGCGTTTGTTCGCGCTCATCATGACCACCGCCCATGCCCGCACCACGATGTCGACCAACAGCATCGATCTCATCTATAAAAATCAAACATGGTGCACTTTTCTTGCCTTGCTCAAATAGATCTCGAACGCGACTCGCGCCGACACCAACAAACATTTCAACGAAATCTGAACCTGAAATAGTAAAGAACGGAACATTCGCTTCGCCCGCCACCGCGCGCGCCAGCAAAGTCTTACCCGTGCCCGGAGGCCCAACTAGCAAAACACCTTTCGGGATACGACCACCAAGACGGGTGAATTTTTTTGGATCTTTCAAAAACTGCACAATCTCGACAAGATCTTGTTTGGCTTCTTCAACACCAGCAACATCTTTAAAAGTAATTTTTAATTTATTCTCGGTCAGGAGTTTAGCTCGGCTCTTACCAAAGCTCATCGCCTTGCCACCGCCAGCCTGAAGCTGACGAAATAAGAACATGAGCATCACGACAATTAATATCAGTGGTAACCAGTTCACAAAAATCGATGTGAACATAGAATTGTCGTTACTTTCATAACTCGGCACAATTCCGTTATCTTCTAGAAGTTTATACCCATCACTATCAGTATTACCAAAAAATTGAAAGCGTGTGGCGTTCTGATATTTATCTTTAAATTCTTCTTTAATTTCACCTAGAATTTCGCCGCTCTCTTTACGAAAGGTGACGCTTTTCACTTCTTTGTTTTTTACAGCTTCTACAAATTTAGGATAGTTCATATCACGAATCATGATATGACGTTGTGTCTGGTACATTTGAAAAAATAATATACCCAACACCAAAAATATTGCCCAGAGAGCCATTGTTTTCTGAGAGTTTCGCATGAATAAGCCCTTTCGTTATTCTAAATAGACTACCACGAAATCATGGGCTGTAACAAACTGGTCACTCCAGTTTCAGGGCTAGAATTCGCCGTGCATCAACGCGCCATTCGTGCTTTAGTATAGTAAATGTGTATTCGACACGCCTATTGTCAAGGCGCCTACAAATTTCTTCGATTTGCCCCTGGGAGTACCGAGTCATTTTCAACTCGCGCAAATAGCCCGCAATATGTATCGCTTTCTCATCACGACTTAACTCGAGAAAACGCCTGCGATCTAAACCATTTTTATTCTCTTTGCTTCGCGCTTCAGATGGCAAACCCTCACTCACAATCAATTTGAGCGAACGCGCCAGACTCGCCGTTGCTCCAGGCACTTTTTTATTCAGTGATTGAAACCACTTATGACGCAACCAGTTGCGCAGCGGATCGACCATTTCATTCGACGGATCTTCACACCACTTAAGTTTCATTTTTTTAGAATACGCCACCAATTCTTTTTTAGAACAATTAAGAAGTGGCCGCACCCGACCTTCTGACTTTGAAAAAAACTCAATACCCCGCAAACCATAAAGGCCTGTACCGCGAATCAGTCTTATCATTTGAGTTTCAACTTGATCATCTTGATGGTGTCCGAGTGCCAGGAGCGGACGCACCCCTGTTTTTTTATAAATTTTTTCTCTTATTTTATTTAGCTCACGATAACGGTACTCTCTCAGCTCTTCCTCTGACCCGAGAGGCAATTTTGCTTTTCTCTTTACAGTGAAAAACTCTAAACCCAGATCACGCGCATTTTTTTCTACAAATTTCTGTGCCTTATTGCGGTACAAAACCTGTCGCGCAGAGCCCACCCCATGATGAATATGAGCGACACTCACTGGCGCCTTAAGCACTGGAGAAAGCCGCTTTAAGATGTAGAGTAAAATAATGGAGTCTTGCCCACCAGAAACTGCAACTAAAAGCGGTGCTCCGGTTAAAGCATAACGCCGCAACCCCCGTAGAACATTATGTTCAAGAGGCAAAAACTTTATTGATAGACTGTCCAACCGATTGTGAAGCATCCGCCCCTTTTACACCGAACAGACTGCGGTGCATAGCCCGGAACATAAACATCCCAGCCAGAGTTTCGACAGTCCCCATTCAGACAGCGCGTTGTTATGGTCGCACGTCCTGGCTGATAAGTTGTCCAGCCAAACTGCAGGCAGGCGCTGCCTGAAAACGACGACTGACATGTCACATCTGAGAGCAAGTTTCCGTTACGGGCATCATAGACCTTCCAGCCCTCGTTAAAACATCCCTCAGGTTTACATTCCACTTCACTCACCGGTTTTTCTTTGTACTCATTGTGCCAGCCACTTAAGTTACAATCATTATCTCGGCAAACAGTCAGATTGCTCTCTCCACTACGCTGATCAAAGCTCTGCCATCCCTCAGTTAGACAGTCCTCCATTATACAATTCACATCAATATTGGCATTTGCTTGAAGAACAAACGCCTGAGCCAATACTAAAATAAGCCCATTCAGAAATGATATTTTCATAAATTTCCCCCTTAAGGAATGCCTTGAAACCCTATCGTATTCACGATTTTACAGGCTTGTCTAATTCTTTGACGACAAGAACCCTTGCAGAAGCATTGCAGAGCGCCCCTGAACTGGCAGACGTTTTGCTCTCAATATAAGCATGTGTGTTGTACGCTGCGTTAAATATCATGTTATTGTGGTCTTCGCTGTAGCAGGAGTATCCCTTGCCGCGCTCGCGAGCAGTACGCTCCCCGCGCCAGCGCCTAAAAAGGCTCAAGACTTCAACTATACAAATGGCGATGTGGGCTCAAATGCCCTTGGGCTTAGCGCCGCCGATGCGGCCGATATTGACGAAGAAAATATTGCTCTAGCCGTGCCGAAATTAAAACCAGCAGATATTGCAACTGACCCTGAGGCTACAGTCTTAGACGCTCAAAAAAACAGTGAGAAATGTTTGAACAGCTGTAGCGAATAAAAAAAGCGTAAGCAAACCCCAAGCCACAACCTTGTAATATTTCGAAATCTTGAGAGCTTGGTGCGAATACCCCTCAGTAAACCGAAGTAAATTTACATTTTCAGTAACAGCTGAGAGAAGCCCTCGAGAAGAAACTGAGAACGCGATTAGAGCTAAAAAAAATATGATAAGAGATCCCATACTCAAATTATCGGCATGTTCCTGTTTCAACTTGAGACGAGACAATGAATCTGACTTTAGTCTTAATATTTGATCACTAAGAGTCTGTGCTCTTTTTCACCACATCAATTTCAGCTGAAATCCGAAACTTATGCTCTTCGACAAAGCGAGAGGCTTCACCAACAAAATCAATTTTTTGTACAATTTTGATGATTTCATTACCGACACGGTTCATGAGTTCATCTTTAGACTTTTGTGCGCCCTGAAGCAGGGTATTGACGACGTCTTTAGGGAGCTTTAACTCACTCACATAACCTCGAATACTCTCTTCAGTCATAAATGCCGCGCCAATTCCGGCACTCACCAGTTTTTTTAATATATCAAAACCCTTTTGGTTTTCGTCACTTGCCATAAAGCTCTTTCACTCTCTTATGATAAGAACTCACCATGTTTGGCAGATTCACATTCACCAAGGCTTTGGCAATCGGGCCTGGTACGAAAAGATTAAACTTAGCATCCACAAAATATGTGGCTCTTGTTTTACCCGCCTCTTCGACAAGCTCCCAATAACCATTTGATACTTTAAATAAGTCACCCGATTCAAGCACCCACGAAATGCGGTGATTGGTTTCTTCAGTCATCCATAGGCGGTACTTAAAATCTTTAATTACGTTCACAGTGTATTCGACTAGCTTGCGATTCCCATCAACCTTAAGGACTTTGCAGCTCTTCACTTCAGACAAAAATTCTGAATAGCGCTCGTAATCCGAAATGATTTTATAAAATTCTTCGACACTACAATTGAATAATTCGACGGTTTTTGCATCAGCCATAGAGCCTCAGTCTATTCGAGAGAGCCGGGCTGGCGCAAGCAGCAAAAACATTTGCCCCAGACTCGACTTAAAGTCAGTAAAAATACCCTTAACATATTCACCATTCTCAGATGAAAGCGTCGCGGCTTCGCCAAAAATACTAGCTTCACTTTGAAGAGGCGCAAAATAAGATTCAGGAACAAGTGCGCGCCGATCTCTTAATTGTGTCCAATCGGTAACAAGCCCTTCTAATCGAATATTCATCTGAGAAAGAAAATCAGCCATCGTCGAAAGATAATCAGAATCATCCATTATGTATTGCTGCAATTTCTGAATTGCCTCTTCTCGATTTTTGCCATCTGGATAGCATGACTCTACAGCCATCTGAACGGCGACGACAAAATCGTCATGCCCGCTGCTCATCGCATAAATATAATCAGAAGACAGGCTTAAGTTTTGAATACTCAGATTGAACTGATCCAAAGTGGCGTCATCCCATTTCGCTTCAGCCCCTTCATAAAAACTCATCTGCTCAAACCACGTCTCATATTCTGCAGAAGCTAAAAGCAAATACTGAGTGAGACTCTCGTTCTCTAAGACTATTTGAGACTCATAGTCTGCCAGAGTGGGCATTAAATTTTCACATGTTAGCTGCGGAACATCCGGTATATCTCCTGATAACTCAGGCAATGGCGTAAGCTCGCCGGCAACACTTTTATGAACAGACAAAATGATCAAGGCCGCCACAATAAAAACAAAACTAATTTTTTTAATCATATAATGACACTACCTAAGTCCCACCCGCCGCTCAAGCCGACATTTGTCACTTTTTGAAATAATATAAACATTTGACTGATAATTTCACACTCGATCAGACCATGTAAGTAGCTGATTTTACACAAATAAATTCATGCTCAGTCAAAATACCCATTGGGCCAGGTCTTGCACTGTGATGAATGTAACTAGAGGAGCTCTATTTATGAAACGATCGACACTACAACTCATTTTTATTTTACCACTAACTGCGGCACTCGCTATCGCCTGCGCGCCAGATAAGAATAAAAAAGATCGCCTCACACGCATTAGTGGCCGTTCAAAAATCATCACTCAAAAACCACAGACACAAGCCGATCAAAATAAAACAATCGCAACACCAGCGGAGACCGCAGGGGCAACTCCTGTTGCCGCTGAACCGACTGTCGCCACAGTTGTTGACGGAACAGAACTTTGCCGCATAACAGACGATCCGGCACTTGATGAGGCTTTTATCGAACAAGCTTTTTGCGATGGGATGGACGTCGATGTCGAAGCGGATGGCAAAATTATTT
>JAGRAK010000090.1 GCA_020434645.1 Bdellovibrionales bacterium
TCAAACCAATAGTGCTTTTGACGCGAGAATAACCCTGGCCCCTCATTGACCTTTAAAGACATTACCCCAATAAGACCAGACACGATCACAACAAGAGCTCCAACCTTAAATTCAGGGCTTGAAAATATCATTCTGACTTAAATCCTTTTGCTAAAAACTTTTGCACAAGAGGTATTTTAGACTCAAAAAATGTCTCACGTGTTCCTTGAAGCAAAACCCCACCTTTGTCTAGCATAACAATGAAATTACCGATTCTAAATGCTGCATGCAAATCATGCGTCACAATAACGCTAGTTGATCCTGGGTGCTTTTCATGAGTTGTTTGAATCAAATCATCGACCATCTCAGTTAAAATCGGGTCAAGGCCTGTTGTTGGCTCATCATAAAGCAGAATTTCAGGATCTAAAGCTAACGCACGCGCAAGCGCGACTCGCTTGCGCTGACCGCCCGATAGTTCGCTGGGTAATTTTTTATGATGCTTATCTTCCATACCTGAATCTTTAAGCTTTCTTGCTGCTGTTTCTAATACGAAATCCATCTTCCATGTTGGTCTGTGTTCCAATATAGGAAAACAAACATTTTCTATCACTGTCATATCGTCAAAAAGTGCCGCGTGCTGAAATAAAACACCAAGTCTACAACGAAAGTCGATAATCTCTTCATACGTCATTTTCGCTAGATCTTTACCTAATACCTGCACTTGCCCCGATGTAGGTCGCAATAAACCTAGAATATGCTTCAATAAGACAGATTTACCAGTCCCTGAAAATCCAATTATGGTGGTAATTTGGCCTTTTGGTATATCTAGATTCAAGCCGTTTAAAATAAAATCAACACCGTCAAAGGTCTTGCGCAAATCTCGAATATGTATTGCGCTCTCCACTATTTAATCCCCATAACTTTGTAATAAAAACGAATCACGTTTGTCATAAAAAAGTTCATAATGATAATCATGACCATACTGTAGACCACGCCGGTGTTGGTTGCCTCTCCCACACCCTTAGCGCCGCCCTTGGTATTATACCCTCGATATGTGCATATAGACGCGAAAATTAAACCGAAGGCCGCAGATTTAATTAAGCCTTCATTTATATCACGCGGGTTTAACCACAACTGTATTTTATCCCAAAATATGGCTTCATCTAAACCCAACAGCTTAACACAAAGAACATACGCTCCTGTCATAGCAACAAAATCAAATACTCCACAAAGAAGTGGCATTGAAATAAATGCAGCGAGTATTCTCGGCGAAACTAAGTACTGTTTTGGGTCAAGGCCCATAACTTCTAGTGCGTCAATTTGCTCAGATACACGCATTGTTCCGATTCGTGCAGCCATCGCGCCACCCGCTCGCGCAGAAACTATAAGCCCGGTCAGAACTGGGCCGAGCTCTCTTGTGATCCCGAGTGCCACAGTTGGCCCCACTAAATTCGTTGCATTTACTAAGTTAAATCCAAGATATATTTGGTATGACATAGCCATACCGGTAAATGCTCCAGTCAAGACGATTATGAGAATGGATTTGTTACCAACAAACTCAATATGTTTTATTATTTCATCAAAACGATAGGGCTTCACAAAAATGAGTCGAATCGACTCGATAAAAAATATGATGACCGCCCCTGTCTCAGTCAAAAAATTAAATATAATTTTCCATAGGGTCAGAAAAGCGTGATCAATAGCCTGGTTTAGACGCTCTCGTGAAGCAAGCCATGCCTTAATCATGTATACACCCTTGGTATTCGAGAGCTAAAGTTCGTGAGTATTTCATAGGCATTCGTATTAATTCGACCCGCAAGATCCAGTGCTGTTAGTTTGCGCTGATCTTGCTCGCCCAACACTATAACCGGCTCACCCAATCGACATGCATTAAGTTTATCTAGTTCTGTAACATCAAGCATAGTAAAGTCCATACATACAATTCCTGAGACGCCAACTTCATGTCCGCGAAAAAGCATCTTCCCCTTATTTGAGAAATGTCGAGTGTAACCATCAGCATATCCAATTGGAAGCACAACAATAGTAGAGTCACGCTCGGCTATGAATTGGCCACCATAAGACACAGTTTGCCCCTTTGCAATTTTTTGAATATGTGACACAACTGATTCAACCTGCATCACGGGCTTTAATTCAATAGAAGCCCAGCGCGCCTGCACTTCTGAGTCATCAGTAAGAAGCGGTGCTTTAATTCCATACAATGACAAGCCAGGTCGGGCGCCTAAAATAGTATTTTTTTCTCTATGTGATGCCAAGGCGATAATTCCGCCGCTGTTCAGCAAATGAATCTTCAATTTCAGCCCTGAGAACACTGGCAAAACACTATTGAATCTCTCAATTTGATTTTTAGTTCGCGAACCGTCTGTGCCATAATCCTCTGATGACAAAAGATGACTACATAAACCCTCAAGTTTTAACTGAGTATTCGATTTAAAAAAATCGCTTATGGCTAAGGCATCACCCAACTGAAAACCGAGTCGATTCATTCCTGTATTTAATTTTATATGCACAGAAATCGGATGACGCACAGCTGCCTTAAGCAATACTTGCAGGCTATCCCAGTTACTCACTACGGGTGTAATTCGTTCATTTACAATAGTTTGCGCTGCAGACTCATCTATCAGTGGATCAAATAATAAAATATTAACCGCAGAAAATCCTGCTGAGCGTAACTCTTGAGCCTCCTCAATTCGCGTAACACCTAAATATGAAACATTTTCGTCAATTAATACTTTTGAAACCTGCACAGCTCCATGCCCATAAGCATCTGCCTTAACCATAGGGCAAAAAAACAAATCATCATTTACTTGCTGACGCAATGTCCTCAGATTATGACGAAGATGATCGAGCCGAATTTTAGCGACTGTGGGCTGCAGCATCTTTAGCATCCTTTACAACAAAATCTGGAACAAATTTTAACGGCTGAGCTGCTAAACAAATCTTATTGTGTCCGACTTTTTTAATCTCAAGCAATGCTGACTCTGAAGATTTCAACAAGCCCTCTATATCATGACATAAATAAGGGTATTCACTAATACCGATACTCACTGTAATTGATCCAGATCCACCTAAAATACTGGTTACGTCGGCGGATTCGATAATTCTTCTTAGGCGCTCAGCCTTAACTGCTGCCCCCCGCCTGTCTGTATGTGGCAAACAAACTAAAAATTGATCTCGTTCGAAACGCCCAATCAAATCATTCAGCCTGCTGTTTGCTACGAGAATTTCTGAAAAAGATTTTAAAAGTCTACTCATCACTTTGTCAGTGTTAGATAACGTTAAGTCTTCAAAATGATCGATAGATATTCGAAGTAGAGATACCGGTCGGGTTATACGGCGTGCCCTTGAAATCTCTTCTCTAATTTTTCTAAACATAAAATCAAAATTTAAAACTTCAGACTCATCATCATAAACTGAAAACTTCTTATATTTGTCGGTCAAACTGAGTACACTAAAATGCCTTTGCATCATAAGCAGACAAGTTTGCATGTAACCGCTGTCGGCTTCATTGTCTTTAAATATCTGGCCTTTTTTAGCTGGTATAATAAATATGCCCAGTACTTTACCCTCATGAATAAGACTGAAAAATAAAGCCTGCTCTCGCAATAATCCATTTGATACAAAATCATGAAGGGCTCTAACCCGATGTGGGGTCAATAGCATCGATGTTTCAAACCCAGGCTCACGCTCTGCCAAATCAAGCCCAACATCGCGTAAATCTGAAGCACCTAAACCCACAGCATCTGATGCAACAAGAGATTTTTTAGATTCTAAATAGCTAAAGAATAAGGCGGTATCTGTTTTAAATATTCGAATTGCTTCTTTTAACCAAACTTGAATGGCCTGCTCTTTTGTTTTTGTTGACTCAAGAGATTTATACCAAATATTAAACATAGCAAAATCGACACTCGGACGTTCTTGGTCACCACCACTTGCCTCATTGAGCTGTTCATTCAAATACATGTAGTAATCATTTTCAGCTGCCCGATCTACCGCACGCAAAAGCTGAAGCGGGTGCTGAGTCGGCCAAACCAAACAGTCATAAATACCGAACTCATACATTGTGCATGCGGCATGCAAATGCTGCTCTTCACACAACATGATGATCTGTACCTCGGGTAGAATACTCTGTAATTTTTCAACTGCCTCTAAGCGGGCACTGTCATTAGGGAAAAATTTATCGTCACTGTAGTAGAACAAAACTATATGTGGAGGATTTTTAATAATTTCTTCCCAAAGACTTTCTATCGACACCCGGTGTTCAGTGTTATAGCCTGAGTCCTCTAATGCCGTACAGACGTCACGCCCTCTCTCAAGATGAGAGTCTGCAACGAAAACTACAAATGAAGATCTATAAGGTTGCAGATTCAAGTGTCGATCCTCAACTTAGGTTTACGAATAGATACACCACCCTTTTCATTAGAAGGCTGGGCACTTTTCTTTTCATCTGGATTTAATGTTAAATCTTTTACCACCTTCACCTCTTGAGGGGCGGCTGCAATAGGAGCTGGTGGCAATTTAATCGAACTGCCCTCGGCCACCAGTTTAGGTAACACAATTGGCTCTATTTTTTTTGCAAGAGTGTCAGCCTTAACAGGCTCATCACTCAACTTCACTGCCGTCGGCAATTGAATTGATATGCGAAAACCCATCGAGCCAATAGCCTCTACAGTCACTTCACCGTTAATCTCGTGAAAATAATTTTGAGCAAGCGCAAGATCGAGCCCCATAATTTTTGATTTCGGAACTGTAACTTCAAATGGCAAAAACAACTTTCTTCTGACCTCAGATTTCAACTCCACTCCCTGACCCTCTATTGAAATCAAGGCCATCCCACCATTTTTTTCAATATTCAAAAGCAGCTTTTTATTACTCGTCGCTGTCTGAATTGTCTGAACGACGTAAGAAAAAATTGATTTGATACTATTTTTCAATTCATCATGGTTGCCCCTTACTGCACAATCCGCCTTAAAATTCTCTTCAAAATGAATTCCGGCTGCGGTCATTTCAGCTCGAAATGCACTCACAACCTGGCTCACAATAGGATTCAAAGTCAAAATTTCTTGCTCACCGCTTGAAATATTGAGTGCCTTGATCATCGCGTCTGAAAATGCCCGCACTTTTCGGGTCTCGTTTGTGATTTTATCGAGCGAATCCTTTAATGCTTTATTTTCATTTTTACTGTCGACTATCTGCATATGGCCAACAATTGATGCTGTTGGCCGTCGCAAATATCGAGCTACAGCAGATGCAAAATCACGCAAACTATCACTGCCAGTAGCCACAACCATTGGTGCAACTTTCGCTGATGCCTGCATCAAATCTATATTCTGTTTCATTATTTCAATTTTTTTCATTTCACTTGAAATAAAATAAATTACAGCCAACGCAACAATTAACATTAATGACAGGCACACTATAGCAATTTGAAATATAAATTGAGTAAGAAAACCACCACGTGCGCTTAAAGGAGTGGCGGCCACGACGTAAAGATTCGTACCATTAATTTTATCATATCCACCAACAAGAGCATCTCCTCCAGCACGACCCACTTCGCCTGTAAACTCAATCGCCTGATTTTTAATGAGATGTGCTACAAGCGGATGCGTTGTGATTTTGCTTCCGACATATTGCTGATCTGGATAACTAAACGTACCACCTTGCCCGTCGACAACAAATACCGAATTCTCTTCACCTTTTGAAATAATATTGATATCAGAAAAAATACTTGTTGGCAGAACCCCAACTGATATTCGACTGTGAAGATTATTGTCGACCTTCACTTGCACCTCAACTAGAAGCATGAAGTAAACTTGACCGTCAGGCATCGCCACGCGTGCCCAAGACAATTCTTCGCCCTTCACCTTGGCCAGCGGCAATGATGGAATTATTTCTTTTAACCATGCCGCCGTCATTGCTGGAGTTTTACTTTTTAATCCCTCTACACCCCAACCATTAGTTTCTGATGATGACTCAGTCAAAAGACCGACGGCAACGAAATCACTTTGTTTTAGCGCAACAAGATCCTGTAGATTCTGCGATTCTTTCTCAATTAGCTTGGCCAAGCGATCAGCCAACTGTTCACTTTGCAACTCAACAAGTGACCGCGTTGAACGTCTCAACTGAAGCAGAAGTGATTGCTTAGATTTTATAGAGTCTCGACTAACTAAATTTGTTAGCATAAAGCTTGCGGCAAATGCCATGGCGAGCACACCAATCATTGCCGTTAGCGCGACCTTAAAAGGCATTTTCATATGCGACCTTCCCTGGTGCAATTATTCTCAGTATCACGCAAAACACTAAGAGTTGCGCATATTTATTGTACTTTCACTCTGATTTAAGTCAATAGTACGCCGGTGTTCCATTTTTAAGTGGCACTGTGCTATAAGTTCGCCTGTGAAAGACGATCATTTTCAATACTTAGTAATAGGTTCCGGGCTAGCTGGACTTGCTTTTGCCCTCAAGGCAGCATCACAAGGTCGAGTTCTTGTGCTTAGCAAAACTGGACTCGAAAGCAGCAATACCGAAATGGCCCAGGGAGGCATAGCGGCTGTCATGTCGACAGACGATGACCTTGATAAACATGTACAAGACACACTCATCGCTGGAGCTGGATTATGCAAAGAAGAAATTGTTCGTGCTTGTGTTGAACAAGGTCCCTCTCGAATACGTGATCTAGTGGATTGGGGCGTAAAGTTTGACCTCAATGAAAATCAACAGTTTTCACTTACACGCGAGGGCGGCCACTCTCAACGAAGGATTCTTCACATTGAAGACCACACGGGGCTTGAAATTCATCGCCAATTATTAAAAAAAGTGAAAGAAAATCCAAATATTACGTTACGTGAAAATCATTTTGCAATTGAGCTCATTTCACTCAAAAAAGTGAAACCACAGTACTTTGGTCTAGATCGATGTGTCGGCGCTTATGTTCTAGATAAAAAATCACAAGAAGTTTATGCACAAACCTCTGATTTTACTATCTTAGCCACGGGCGGCGCCGGAAAAGTTTATCTTTATACTTCAAATTGGAGTGGCGCCACCGGCGATGGTATAGCAATGGCGCACCAAATCGGTGCACGAGTGGCCAACATGGAGTTCATGCAGTTTCACCCCACTTGTCTTTACCATCCCGACTCTCGAAACTTTTTGATTACTGAAGCTCTTCGCGGCGAAGGCGGAGAACTCATTAATCATAAAGGCGAAGCTTTTATGAAAACGCATCATCCACTCGGCAGTCTCGCACCACGAGATATTGTCGCGCGTTCTATTGATGCTGAAATGAAAAAGTCAGGAGCAGACTCCGTCTTTCTCGACATCACACACAAACCAGCAGAGTTTATACGAACACGCTTTCCGCATATTTATAAACGCTGTCTTGAACTCGGTATTGATATTACAAAAAAACCAATTCCAGTTGTGCCAGCAGCTCACTACTTATGCGGCGGGGTGATGACCGACGTACATGGTCGCACCGATATCGCGGGACTCTACGCTGTAGGAGAGACCGCATGCACAGGTTTACATGGCGCCAATCGCTTAGCTTCAAACTCGTTACTTGAGTGCCTTGTTTTTTCTCATAACGCCGCACTGGACATTCGAGAACATCAGTTAAACGTGCCCACTGATCTTTCAGACTTAAAAATACCAGCATGGCCAAAACGAAACCGCCAAAATGAAGATGAACTTATTCTTGTTTCGCACATGTGGGATGAAATTCGCAGGCTTATGTGGGCGTATGTCGGCATC
>JAGRAK010000091.1 GCA_020434645.1 Bdellovibrionales bacterium
ATGACCCATTGGCTATTAAACCGGTGCAGTGCTTTGATTTTAATCGCAAGACCATTGATGTCGGGGTAAAACTGAATCAAAAGCAAGCAAGAGTGAATCAAGTGGTTCGTGTGATGATAGAGGCAGCTGTATTTTTAAAACAGTACCATGTTTACTCTATGGGGCAGATCTCAAGTTTGTTATTTCAACCCCTTGATGTAGAAGTTTGCAGTTTAAATGTTTTAGGCCGAAAAATTGAGTTGCAAGAAAGCGTTTTAAAAATTGGCTATAAGTACACAATGGTTGGTTCACTCAACGCCGATTACAGCGCAAAAAATATTACTCAAGACTGGAATGACGGTCTTATTGTTAAGCCTAATGATCGACCAGGCTCTGCGATGCTTAGTGCAATCAAAAGAAAATTCACAGGAGAGATTAATCCCGACATTATCGAAGACGCCGAGTATGCAAAGTGGGTGGTGCTCAATCCACAGGGCAAGGTAAGAAGAACTATACGAAATGTGATTTTGCCCACAATTAAAGAGCGTATTCATGGGCTTGTAGCCTACGGGCGACGGAAGGCGCGGGCAGATCATTTAGATTCGAATTCGGTAAAGTCATCTGATGAAATACGAGCGCAACTTCAGTTATTAACTCAACATAAAGGTTTTTCAGTAGAGATGAGAAATTATATTGAAAGAGAAGCAGCTGAGGAAGATCTTAATATTATTTATCAAGATTTTATAAGTAAGATAAACTCCTCTTTATTTTTAGGGCAATCTATTTTGTATGCATCAAGCTCGGCTAGAATGGGGCAATGTGAGTCGATGAATGCCACTGTTCAAGCCAATCGAAAGCAAAGTGCGTTTATAAATATGATCAATGCCAAGAATATCGGAGTGAATCTCTCGACTTTAGGTATCCGCACCGATCAAATGGATAAGTTTTTAGTAGATGAAAATGAGAGTGATGATAGCGAAGGCGGGCAGTGTACCCAGTCTGTTTCAGTCAACGACGTGCAAGAGGGTGGGCTTGTGTCCATCAACCTTATAGATAATGTTATGGTCTTTGTGAAGCTGCCGTCACGCCCGGGTGAACGCTTATCATATTTGGCATTATATGAGGTTTTAGAAAAACATATGAACAACCAAGGGTACCTTAATTATTCTAGATAATAATAAGTAATCCTTTTTATATTTTAATCGAAATCGTTAACAGTCCAAGATCGTACATCCCACTCTTTAATGAGTTCATACACTACAAAATTTCTAAAGCTTTGCTTAAACTCCTTGCGAGATATAAATTCATTTAGATCAACATTTTCTTCTTGAGATAGCACAGTAATCCACCCCTCTATAAAAGCAATAAAGCGATCTTTGAAGTAAATATCAGGAGGTAACTTTACATATTTTGGTGGTTTGCCATAGGGTTGCAGAATTAAATCTACCATTCGTATAAAGTGAAATTCGAGAATTTCAGGAAATTCTGATTTTGGATCCATATATGAAATCATCTCGAGCATTTTTTTAGTGAAAGCCTTCACATGAACTAGGCGTTGTTCTCTTTTTGACATCAAGCCGTCTAGAAACTCTTCAATATTGCCAGACAACATAGCCCTTAAAATATCCCCTCGTTCTGAATCCTCATGCTTACTTAAAAATTCAAGTTTCTTCATGGTAATATTTGAGAAGTTAGTAATAAAATTTCGAAAAGACTCATTGTTTTCATATAATTTACGAAGGCGTGTCTTGATTGATGGGGCACTTGTGTCATGTTTTGCAGCGCTTGAGTTGAGATCTTGTCTTGAAGAAATCAGACTAGTGCAAAGACTTTGTGCGGTAACCGGCATACAAAAGCAAGTTACACTTAAAAACAATAAAGTGAATCTTAAACACATTGAGGCATATTAGCAGATGAATGTATAAAAAAATACAAGCCTATAAAAGTTTCATCAGTGTAAATTGACAACACAGCAACTTCGTTAGTAACCCAACTCGGGTGATGTCTGAATTTCACGCTGATCGGCGATATTGGTAGACGGAGTTAAGAAGTTGGCTTTAGGTTTCATCGTGAGACTAAAAAAAGCCAGTACAATGACCAAAATAATACTAAGCACTAAAAAATCGAGACCCGCTTGATATGTGTTGATTTGTTCTCTGGGTGTCATAGTGACCTCCTGCCGGTATTGATATTCAATATGCGTGCCGCAAGCTAGGGGCTGAAGGATGTATCAGGAGTGACAATAAAGTGTTGAGGGTGGCACATGCAGTGACGGTTTGCGGCCTTCAGCGGTCGCTAAAAGGCGTCATATAGACCTATTTTGCCACTGATCTCACTTGTGGGCTGGCCTATCAATTGCTCTAGGTAAGGGCTTAATCAGGGAGAGCTTAATGAGCAAAAAAATACTACTTAGCGCATGTGTACTAGTTAATCTTTTGGGCTGCCAAAACGATGGATTTCATGCTCCTCAAGCCGGCTCAAAGGATTTAATTCTATTTGAGTCGCCAGAAGTGCAAGATGTGGCAGCAGATGCGAAAGAGAGCAATTTGCAAATGGAACTAGAGCGCGTTACTCCGCAAAGTGCTCAAGTTATTCTATCAACTGAGGTGGAAGCCGATATTGAAAATGCAGACGTTAATAAGGCCATTGTCCGTTCAATAATTTCAACATTCGGGATGATTGTTGAGTTTAAGGCGATGATTTCAACAGCGGCTGAGCAAGATGGTAAAGCGGTAATTGCTCCCAATTTCATTATTGATAAAGTTTTGAAGGATTCAAAAGATGCAGCTGCCGCTAAATTTGATAGTGATAGAACTTTTCAAATGATTTCTCACTGTTCAAATTCTTGCGACGATCTTTTTATTCATATTCAAGTGAATAAGTCAGGTGAATTTGAAGCGGCCGCTTTTTATAATTTTAAGCGTGAGAAGTCAGAAGTGAATAGTGTGAGCGGTCGTTCATATACACTTGTCAGTTCTTCAGTAGGTGAGGCGTATAAAACTCTGGATCAAGTCAGAGAAACTTTAAAGTGATATTACGCGGCGGCTAGACTGCGCAGATGATTGCGATACTGATCTATGCTCATGTGCCCGTAGATCTTCTTTTTTAACATTTCATTCACTTCGTCACACAGTTCGGTAAAGGTATCTTCAGCATGGGAGCCAAAATTATAACCTAGGCCGCCCATATTGATCAGATACCTCTCGACAACGACGACCACAAAATCTACTTCAGTCTCACATTCAATGTGTAGATTTGTAAGGTGGCGCTCAAAACAATCATATAGTGTTGCAATTTTCATCTTATTTACATATCGGCAAATTACGAATAGAATTCACTCTATGAAGCCACTTTCTGCTGCTGAAATTCAAAAACTCGCCTTAGAGCTCAAGACTTCTGAAGGGGATCGCCTTCAAGATGTGCGCATATTTCAATCATTAATCGCATTGGGGTTTTACTCTGAGCGGCCTTATTGGCTCGTCTTTGATATGAATTCTCAATGCCCGCAGATGATTCATCTTGAGAATTTGAACTCTATAGCTTTTCGTTCTGAAAAAAAGCCTGTTGAGCAGTTTTTAAAGGCTCATTTTGTTGGGCGAAAGTTACTAGAAGTTTGTGCGCCTCTAGACTTAGGGCGAGTGCTAATTTTACGATTTGGAGCAAATCATTGTATTGAGGTTCGGCTTTTTCCGCGTGGTCAGAATTTCATTGTTTGCAAAGATAAAACTATGGTCGCTTTTTTCAAGCCTCAGGTGATGAGGCCTGCAGAGGAGAGGCCATTGAGCGAAATAGTCGAAGATGGGCTTTTGAAAGTTAAATCTCAGCAGTGGCTTAAAGATCAATCGCGACTCAAAGAATCGTCAGTGTCAGAAGGGGCAAGTGTTTCGGCGCATAAAAATAAGATTGAGAAGTTGAATAAGGCGATAAAAAAAATAGCCGCTGACATTGAGTTAAAAGAAAATCTGCGTTGGCAAGAGTGCGGGGAGTGGATGAAAGAGCATCAGTCAGCTGATGTGCCGGTGAGTCTTTCTTCATATGTTGATCCTAAAAAGAGCTTCTCTGAAAACTTAGAAAATTGTTTTCAAAAAAGTAAAGATATTAAGGCTAAAATTAGAGGGGCTAAGCGTAGAATTTTAGAAATTGAAAATGAGTTGTTGGGGCAAGTGGAGCGACCATCTACAGAGAAGGTGCGTAGTCAAAATTCGGCGTTACGTCAGGCTGATGCGCGAGGGCGAACATTTGAGCTTGAATCGGGAGCGGTGTTGTTTGTGGGTAAGTCAGCAAAAGATAATTTGCGGCTGTTACGCAAAGCCAAGCCCTGGCACTATTGGTTGCATCTTCGAGATCAGCCGAGTTGTCACGGACTCCCCCAACGAAATAAAAATAAAACAGTAACAAATGCCGCCCTACATCTTGCTGCACACCACCTCATATCTAACAATTTTGGTGAAAAGCAGAAAAATTATCGTGGAGATAAGTTTGATATAGTGGTGGCAGAGTGTCGCTTTGTGCGCCCTATCAAAGGTGATCGTCATGGGAGAGTGCATTACTCAGATGAGCGGACATTCACTCATTTGTTTCAAGACTAAAATATAAATCAACCTAAAAAACAGTTGACGCCTAATGCAGGTGGATTAAATTTTTATAGCATCAGACTTTGTTTAACCTGGAGATACAAAAATGATAGAGATAAAAAACTTAACGAAGTGCTATGGCGACAGAAAGGCCATAGACAATCTCAGTTTCAACGTCAAAAAGGGTGAGGTTGTGGGATTTCTGGGGCCAAATGGCGCAGGCAAGACCACAACGATGAAAATTATAACAGGGTTTATGGCGCCGACTTCAGGTGCTGTGAAAATTGCGGGTTTCGATGTCTTTGAAGATCCTATTGAGGTGAAAAGGCGTATTGGTTATTTACCCGAAACGCCACCAGTATATGGCGACATGGTTGTGAAAGAATACTTAGAGTTTGTTGCAAAGTTAAAAGGTGTTCCTTCAGAAAATGTAAAGAAGCTAGTGGATCGCGCCATTGAAAAGACACAGCTCGGGCAAGTGAGTCATCGACTCATTCAGAATTTATCTAAAGGTTTTCGGCAGCGAGTAGGGCTGGCTCAGGCGATCGCGAGTGACCCAGAGATATTAATACTCGATGAGCCCACAGTGGGGCTTGATCCGCGTCAAGTGGCAGAGATTCGCACACTCCTTAAAGAGCTGCGTGGGGAGCATACAATTATACTCTCAACTCATATACTCCCTGAGGTGCAAGCGACTTGTGAGCGAGTGATTATTATTAGTAGTGGTAAAATCGTGGCAGAAGACACTTTGATGGGGTTGGGTCAAAAGTTAACCGGAGGAGCAAGTGTTCAGTTGCGTGTTCGGCGGCATGCCGATGAGCTTGCGGTTTTGCTTCGTAGCCTAAAGGGCATCACTTCAGTGGATGTGGCGGGTCAAAGCTTGCGTGTTCATGGTGCCGGGTCTGAAGAGATAATTGAGGCGGTTTCAGAGGCGGCGGTGAGTAAACGGGCTGGTCTTTTAGAACTGAGCCATCCAGCGACTGAACTTGAAGATATATTCATTCAACTAACTTCAGCTAACTAGGAGAAACTGACAATGCGTTCAACACTACTTATTGCGTGGAAAGATTTTAAACAGATTATTTTAAGCCCATCATTTTTCTTGGTGGCGGCATTTTGTGCGATTATTTGGTCTATTACTTATAAAGGCTTTATAAGTAATTTTGCCGGTGAAATGATGGCCAGTAATATGCAGGGGCGACCGGCTCCGAATATAATAAGAGTTGTTTTTACACAGCACATTCAGGTTACCAATTTGCTTTTTATTTTTATTGTGCCAGCTCTCACTATGCGGCTGATCTCTGAAGAAAAAAAATCTCGCACTTATGATTTACTTTTAACCTCTCCGATTACAGCAACAAATATCGTAATTGGTAAATTTATGGCCGGGATCGCAGCAGCTGCAACTTTGCTCGCTATTTCATTTCTATATCCTGCGGCGATGGGCTTTGTCGCTGATTTTAGCTGGACGACATTGCTGTCATTGTATCTCGGTATATTTTTTATCACCGCTCTTTATACGGGAGCGGGTATGTTTGCCTCGTCACTTACAGAATCGCCGATGCTCGCGTTTATTATGGGGGTAATATTTAATTTTCTTATTTGGTTTATCGGCCCCAGCACATCTGGAACAGAAATAAAATGGCTGGCTAGCGTAATGGAGTACTTAACTGTTGGCACGCAGATGATGGGTTTTGTGAATGGTGCTATTCAAATTAGTGCGGTGATCTTTTTTATTACCGCTATTTCATTTTTTGTGTTTTTGTCTCAACGCGTGGTTGAATCTTCAAGGTGGAGGTAGTTTGTGAGTAAATTAGGTAAAATTGGATATTTAGTATTTGTCGTTTCAACAGTGATTTTAGTGACGGCGAGACTATTGCTAGGCGGATGGATTGATTATCTGTATGCGCCTCTCGTTTTATCTTTGGTTTCGTTTATCTTTGCCCTCGGAGTGGACTATAAATTTTATATTGATTTTTTAAGTATGAAAACCACAAAGCATGGCATGAACATGGGCGTTTTAATTCTGCTCTCTTTAATTTTATTAGTAGCAGTTAATTTTTTAGGCCTACGTTTTGATAAGACTTTTGACTTAACTAAAGAAAAAATAAACTCACTTTCTGATCAGTCTATTACTCTGGTTAGTAGTCTGAAAGATGAAATGAAGGTTTTGATTTTTTATAAGGGAAGAGAGCTCAAAGAGCGCGCTCGCGATATTAAGAATGATTTTCGACTATATGAAATGCAAAGTAAGAAAATAGTAGTTAAAATTATAGATGCTAATCGAGATGTTGAGCTCGCTAAGCAGTATCTCGAAAACGCTCAAGCATTTGCGGCTGTACTTGAATATAAAGGCCGTCGCGCTGTCATTCAGCCGTCGGGGGGCGCGCCAGATCGCCCGGTATACCAAGAGGGCGATATCACATCAGCGATGATGAAACTCACCCGAGATAAGCCCATGACGATTCAGTTTTTAACTGGTCATGGCGAAAAAGATATCGATCAGTCATCAGTAGATGGCATTAAGGGGTTTGCTGATTTGCTTCGTAACGATGGTTACAATGTGGCAAAACTCAATTTGGTTATGGGTGAAGAGCAGCCGCAACCGGATGCCGTCATAGCGATAGTCGGGCCTAAATCTCCATATTCAGATAAAGAACTACAAATATTGCGAGATTTTGCGAGTAAGGGCGGCCGACTTTTTGTTGCCATAGATCCGGGTGAAAAGCATCAGTTGGCTCTTTTGACAAAAAGTTTCGGTATTGAATTTAAAAATAACTATATTTTAAACGAAACAAATTTAAATGAGGGGCTTATCGGCGCTGTAGGCGTAGAGTTTGATGCCAATAGCCCCATAACAAAAAAATTCACTTCGGGTCAGGCGCTGGGCGTCTTTCCATTTGCTAGTGAATTGTCGAGGGCGCCAGATGCGCCAAGTGAATACACATATAGTGATATAATGAAGAGTCATTCTCGTTCTTATACTTCAAATACCCCAAATGCAGTTCAAAATCCTGAGCGCGGTTCACATGTTATGGCGATGACCGCCAAAAACGATAAATTTCTAGGCGTATTTTTTGGCGATAGCGACTTTTTGTCAGATGTACGTATAGGCAAATGGATTCACTTAGACTTGGCGGTG
>JAGRAK010000092.1 GCA_020434645.1 Bdellovibrionales bacterium
TGCCTTGGGCTGATGATCAACTCAATTTTACCTTGTAGACCTCTGATGCTGCTTTTTTAAGGAGCGAAATATTCGCAGGAAAGCTCAATGCTCTATGAATTAGTTTGAACGTAGACGGGTCGTTTTTCTTGATCCACGCGAAACCTTCCTTGGGGCCGAGAAATCTTTTTTGTCTAATAAAAAAATAATGATCAACTAGGGCATGCAAGAGTTCCGAGCGCCTATACAAGCCCTGAATGTCTTTTTTTCGGCATCGCTCGTTTTCTGAATATATGAATACATCCCAAAAAAAGCCTCTTTGTTTTTTCGCTATTCGAGTTTTAGCTCCCTTTTTTCGTATGCCAATGACGTCATAATCACTGGTGGGTGTAATTAGGCCGCGAGCCCTAGAGCCGTAGGGTACAATAGTGTGACAGCCATATTTAGATTTAAGCTCATGACAAATTGAATTTATAATTGGGTCATCATTATTTTCCATTTTTTCAAAATAGAGAGTCACAATTCAAAGTCAACCCCCTAATAGAACGATTCTATTTCACGTGCTTTAATCCCAGCTTTGAGCTATACATTACAGACATCCAACAGAAATAAAGGATAGCCCCGTGGTCAATGAACGCACACGCCTACTGACGGCGACAATTCAAAAATTGCTTCATCGCGGAGCCATGTCGAATATTCAACGAATATTAGATAAAACCCATAGTGCCGATATCGCCTCAGTCTTACAGAACTTTTCTGACCTTGAGGCCTATGAAATATTTAAACTTGAGCCCGATGCGGCAACACGTGCTGAAATATTAAGTTATTTAGATAATGAGTTTCAGAAAAAAATGCTCGAGAGGTCATCGACAGAAGAAACCACTCAGCTTGTCAATCTTATGGACTCCGATGATGCTGCCGATCTTCTGGCCAATTTACCTGAGGCTGAAACTCAAAGTATTCTTGATAGCCTCGAAGTTGAAGACTCTTCTGAAGTTGTAGATCTTATGACTTACCCCGAAGATTCTGCTGGCGGTATCATGAGCTCTGATTATACAGAGTTCACTGAAGAAACTACAGTAGAGCAAGTCATACAGGCACTCCAAAGTGACGAGCTTGAGAATAAAATTACTTTTTATATTTATGTATTAAATAGCACAGGTCACTTAGTGGGAGTGGTGAGTTTAAAGCAACTTCTTCTCTCGAAAAAATCAGCGACACTGAAGCAGCTTATGCATCCGAGTGTTATTTCGGTAAAGGTCGACACGGATCAAGAAGAGGTGGCGCAAACGGTTGAGCGCTATGACTTTCTGTCTATCCCAGTAGTCGATGAGAACAATAAGCTGGTGGGCGTGATCACCGTCGATGACGTTATCGACGTTATTCGTGAAGAGGCAGAGGAAGACCTTCTTGCCATGGGGCAAGCCGGCTGGGGTGTCGACATGACACTATTTGAGCATTTTCTGGCGCGTTTACCCTGGCAGCTTGTGGCCTTCATCGCGGGTTGCATCTGCTTTTGTATAATTCTCTGGTTTGGGCAGAGTTATGTCCCAAACTTTAAGGTGGATTCTATTTGGGGTATTTTGGCCTTTATACCACTCATGATGGCACTGGGAGCTATGGTTGGTAATCAGTCGGCTACAGTCATGGTGGGGGCTTTGCAGACGGATCGTTTTATGGGGGGCAAAATTCAGTCACACTTGCTGCGTGAGTTTATACTAGGTTCTATATTTTCAGTTTTATTTGCTGGCTGTGTTTTGGTTTTCAGTAATCTTATGCTTGAACCCAATGTGTTGCGAACTGACATGGCTTTGACTGTATTTCTTCACGTATTGACTGTGGTGCTTCTGGGGACTTGCTTCCCGCTATTGCTGAGTCGCCTTAAGCTTGACCCGACCGTGGCCAGTGTGCCAATTGTCACGGCTCTTGCCGATATATCGGGTATAGCCATTTTATTTGGTCTTATCTATGCAGGTTAAAGAGCGCGCCATTGTTCTTTCAAAAATAAAATATGGCGAAGCTGATCTAATTTTAAAGCTACTTTCGGTTAACGGAGATGTGTACTCTGTCATTGCCAAATCGGCTCTTAAAAGCAAAAAACGATTTGGCGGGGGAGTCTTAGAGCCCACCCACTATATACTCTGTACGCTGCAGAAGAACCAAGATGAACAATCAGAGCGACTCTCGGTGTTGAATGAGGCTCAAGTGGTGGATGACTTTAGAGGCCTCAAGTCTGATTATGATAGACTCGAACTCGCTTTTCATTTTGTAAAGACAGTAGCCACTGTGGCTCGAGAGGGAGATCATCACCTGGATATCTTTAACTTACTCGGTCATGCCTTAAAAAAGGCCGAAACGGCTCAAAACCTTTCTACACTTAAAATGCAATTTGATCTCAAGCTTTTGCACCTACAGGGAGTGCTCCCTGCTGACGATAGATTTGTGCCTTTTTTAAAGTCGCCAATACGAGAAACTGACGATTTAACAGTCAATTCAGATGACTTTAGCTACATCCGACGTGAACTTGAGTATATTTTTAGCAGCTATATTCAGTAACGTGCCCTAGGGCGCTTGCTTTGCGTCAATTTTTAAAATGTAAAATAAAGTTGCGAAGCCCGAAACAATCTGCCGTAATAGTTCTACTAATCAAAAAGGAGATTAATTACATGGCAAAGAAAAAAGCGACTAAGAAAGCTACAGCGAAAAAAGCAACTAAGAAAACAGCTACTAAAAAAGCGGCTACTAAAAAAGCGGCTCCGAAGAAGGCTGCAAAGTCTAAGCGTAAACCGAATCCGGCTTTTATGCGCCCACTTAATCTTAGCAGCACTCTCGCTGAAGTCATTGGTAGCAAGCCAATGCCACGCACAGAAGTTGTGAAAAAACTTTGGGCGTACATCAAGAAGAACAATCTTCAAGATGCTAAAAATCGTCGCAACATCAATGCAGATGCAAAGCTAAAAGCTGTATTCGGCAAAGGTACTGTGAACATGTTTGAAATGACAAAGTTAGTTAGCAAGCACTTGTCTTAATAACTTATCTTTTGAATTAAAGTTCAAAACCCGCTCTCTCAACAGAGCGGGTTTTTTTTATTGGCTCCAGGTGTAGTGAGCGGTACTGAGAATTGAATATTTACTATAGTCAGAAGACACAACGTCTGAGGCATTATTGGTGTAACTCAAACTATTCGACCAGCTCCAGGCTTCGCTTATAACTTTCGTGGCGCCTAGATTGAAAACCATATTGGTATCTTTTCTACTGTCAGTACTTGAGCCATAGCTTTGTAAATACATGCTGAGGCCAGTGCTCCATGTTGTATTTTTGTACTTAGTCCATGGGGCAGAATAGCTTGCTGAAAATTCAACCCGACTGTATTTTTTTTCATCACCTTTGGCATTGTTTAGAACGTAGCCGAGGCTGCCCGTAAGTGAGCGTTTTTTTGAATTATCAAGAAAAAGCGTTTCAGATTTGGTTAGGGCAATTTTAATCGCATCGGCATCATTGATTGTTCCTGTGTCTCCAGGCAGTAGGGAGTCGTCACTGCGAATGTCTATGGTGTAGTTTGAAAACCAATCATCTCGCATAACAAGCATCAGGTCTGAATTTAGCATGATGGTATTTAAGATATCGCTCTGCTGTTCAGCGCGGTCAAATGACATAAATAGAGACTCATAACCTGGTGTTAGGGTGAGTCGTGCTCCCTTGCCGTTAAGAAGACCTTTAAGCGTATAAGGGGTGGTGACTGTAATGTTTAAAGGGTCTGCCGCGACAAAGTCAGTGCTAAATGAACGCGTGTAGCCTGATGCCAGTTTGGCGCTGTATTCGGAGCTCTCTTTAAAGAAGAAGCGATATTCAGCAGAGCCCGCCATGGGCGTGCGAAAGCCGCCCTTGCCTAAAGAAGTCCCTGTGGAGCTGTCATTATCGGGTGTGAGCAAGATATTAGAGTCATAATTAAGCCCAAAATCGGCAGTTAAAAACCATTTCTTTTCAGATAATTTTTTGTAACGAATGAGGTTGGCAATTTTCTCAATATACTCTTCGGCCTTATTATCTAGGGCGGGATCTTTTGAAGTGTCGAGAACATATTCAAAAGAAGCTTGAGATTTTTCGAGCTCCTCTTCTGTAAAGTACACCAAGCCCTCATAAAAACCAGCTGAAGGAGATAGGGTGGGATGATTTCCTTTTTTCACTTCACTAAAGGATTCACGGGCGGCTGGTAGTTCTTTTAATCGAAAGTGAATAAGGCCAATATAATATTTTTTTTCAAGTTCAGTTTCGGGAGAAGTCTCCGCTAATTTAAGAGTGACAAGTGCATCATTGAATTTTTCTATTCTATAGAGCGCCACTCCGTACATAAAGTAATACTCTTTATTATCTGGGTCTAACTCGACGGCCTTTTCAAATAGTGGGGCAGCTTTATCAAACTCATTTTGCAAGTAATGCTCTTTAGCTTGCTCAGAAAGCGAATTTGCTTTTGCTTTTCGTGCTGCGATTTCGGCTCGCGCTAATTTTTCTTGGGCTTTTTTTCGCTCTTCTCTTTTTTGTAGTTCGAGTTGTTCAAGTCGTATGCGGTCGGTCTCCTGTTGAGCGGCCAGCTTTGCAAGCTGGGCAACAATTGCAGCCTGCTTGGCCATTTTGGCTACATCGAGCGACGCTTCGTCGGCATTGGGTTTCACAAGTCTAGCTTGCTCCTCTTTTTTAGCTGCTTTGAGTTCATTGTTGTAAGCCTCTTTTGCGCGCCTGGCTTGCTCGTCAGTGTCGTAGACCTCGAGTGTTCTCTTTGCCTTATCGGTTCTTATCATGAGAGGTTGTGGCTTAATTTTTCCTGTTTTTAGGAGGGAGTTGAAGTGCTCAATGGCCTTTGCATTATTTCGTAGGTTTTGAGGGGGGATATAAACTTCAGGCGCTGACCACTCGACCGAGAATTGCCCAGAAAAAATTGAAGAATCGGGTTCGCTCTCGTCTAGCAATATTTTAACGGTTCGCCCCGTTTGCTGGTCACGTATGAACATAAAGGCAGAGTCAATTTTGGTGCTGCTTTTGTTCCACGGTGAAGAAGCGTAGTTCACGCTAAAGTTATTTACCTTATTGGTAGGTGCTTCGTTGGCATACACCTTGGCCGACACAAAAATAAATAGAGATACAATTAGATTTTGCATCCCTTAAGAGTAACGAAGTTTAATTGAGCAATCAACGAACTCGGGCTTATAGGGTCTTAAGGGCCAGTCGTTAGATTGATAATAACACGCTTATTTTTGCCGCTGATGACTTCATTTGCGAAATCATTTTTTGGCGGGAGCATATTAGCAGGTACTGGTGCTGGCCCAACGGGGAGCCCCCCGACTGAAGGCGGTACGGGCGGTACATTTGGAGAAGCTGCGCCGGCAAAATCACCTTCTTTTAACATAGAGCTTCCAGGTGCTGAAGCCGAACTTGGAGTTCGACTGTTGTCTTTCTTTTCTTCTTTTTTATCTTCTTTATCGCCTTTAATTTCTGCCGGTTGGCGCTTGTCTGATGGTGCATCTGGAGCTTTACTAGCATCCGACTGAGTTTCTATATCAGCGAGTTCAGCTGTCGGTACATTTACGGGTTGCGACGGGGCGCTGTTGCCACGCTTAGAAGTGGATTCACCTTTAGCTACATAAACGGGGTTAATAATCGCTCCGCCAGCTCCAGGTTGACCGAAGGCCACGCGTCCCTCAAAAGTGACGACCCGAGTTTCATTTGTGCTTCTGTTGTACGAAGTGAAAAAATCAGTCCCACGAACACCGGCAACGGCAGAAGGGGTTTTTACCTGAAACTTATTGTCGCCCTCATATTTTTGATTCACTTTGGCCCGAACTTTTCCGTACAGCACATTTAAAAGTACGGTTTTCTTATTCTCATCTGGTTTGTACTCATAGCTTTGAATTTCTACTCGAGATTCAGGCGAAATGCTGAGCTCATTTTTGTCGACCATTATAATTTTTGCTCGAGAATCTTTGGCTGCAACAATAACGTCTTGTGGATATACTTTTTGCCCAAGCCGCGCTTTAACTTCTTTTTTATCAGAAGCTTGAATAATTTTAACATCACCTTTCACGACGCGAAATACGCCGTGTATGGATTGCGCATGTGCACTTCCCGCAAAACCGATAAGTGTGATTGTGAATACTGATAAGAATTTTGTGAGCAGAGGTTGCATAGCTTCTCCAAATACGTACAGGTTATTGTGGCGTTATTGTTATTTTGCTAACTAGTACTTATCGGCTGGATGGGGTGAGGACTTGACCTAAGTCTCAAATCGGGATTGAAAGCCGAGAGGGCGTTAAGAAATAACGCTCATGTCTCGGCTTGAGTCAGATTCTATTAAAAATAACTGCCTTCGTTTTCATCATCGTCTTCGTCGTCGATGATCATGTTGTCATCATCTTCAAGATCTTCAAGTGCTTCGTCTGCCTCTACAGCTTCTGGTTCATCTTCGTAGCTGGCGGCGGCTTCAAAGTCATTGCCAGGGGAGTGATGGAGTTCATCATCGGCATCCATGTCAGAGATAAATGCAGTCGTTGCAGGAGTTGTCATAATGGCAGGTTTAACTGCTTTTGCTTTTTTAGGTGTAGCGGCCTTTTTAGCCGGTTTTGCTACTTTTTTTGTCATCTTTTTGATGGGTTTAGCGGCCTTCTTGGTAGCCTTTTTAACTGATTTTTTTGTTGTTTTTTTTGCTACTTTTTTTGTTGTTTTTTTGGTGGCTTTCTTCGTTGCTTTTGCCGCTTTCTTGGCTGGTTTCTTAGCCGCTTTCTTTGTTGCTTTTTTAGCTTTTTTCTTAGCCATAAGAGACCCTTTCTAAAAGATTAAACATATAAAACTTAAGTTCTGACTATAGAGCTTTTAATTGAAAGGGGTATATGGTCAACACAAAAATAAAAAAACCCGGTACCGTGAGGCACCGGGTCCAGCTGTCCAATTTTACAAAACCACTTAGCCTTGGATAAGGTTAAGGGCCACACTGTTCATTTGGTTCGCTTGGGCTAGAGCTGCTGTTCCAGCCTGCAGGAGGATATTGTTACGGGTCAAATCGGCAGAAGCTTCAGCTACATCCGTGTCACGGATACGACTGTTCGCTGCTGACAAGTTTTCTTCAGAAATTAATAAATTATTAGTAGTTGATTGTAGTCTATTCTGCAGGGCGCCAAGATTTGAACGCATTTCGTTTACACGATTTTGAGCCTCATCTAATTGCGCGAGTGCCTCTTGAGCACCATCTTTTTGTGAATAGTCGAGTCCCTCGATGCCAAGTGCTCCAAGTGTTGCTACGTTTTCAGCAGCTTCAAATGTGATTCGATCTTCAAATGTATTGTTACGAATACCAATTTGAAAATCAAAAGCTGGTGAAGAACCATCAAGAAGCTTTGTTGTACCCCAAGTTGTAACATTGGCAATACGCTCAGATTCATTCTTTAACTGCTGAATCTCTGTATTGATAAACCCACGCTCGACGTCACCAACTGTGTCGGATGCGGCTTGGATGCCAAGTTCTCGCATACGAACAATGATATTGCCTATTTCGTTTAATCCGCCTTCAGCCACTTGCACCATAGACATACCGTCGTTGGCGTTTCTATTAGCTTGACGTGATGAACGAACTTGCGCTCTTAAGTTTTCAGAGATAGCAAGGCCAGCGGCATCATCTGCTGCTTTAT
>JAGRAK010000093.1 GCA_020434645.1 Bdellovibrionales bacterium
AATTTTCGGCCAAAAGCGTTTTACCTGTACCCGTAGGCCCCGTAAGTAAAACTGATTTCGGGATTTGTGGATTACCGGTCAAAACTTGAGACCACACATCAACTAGGGCATCAATCATATTTTGCTGATTGGCCACACGAGCGCTCAATGTCGATCGAAGATTTTTTAAATACCCATCGAACTCATCAGCCTTATGAGGGTTAGTCGGAATACCCGTGACCTTGCGCACATACTCATAAATATAATCGTCATCAATTTCTACTAGCTGCCCTTCTTGATCTCGATGGGCTTTTACCGCCACTTCTTGCATCACCATAAATGGACCTTCGGGGCGGGCAAGACCCGGGCGAATATAAGCTGAAACCGTGAGCAGCACAGATAGAGCTTTTTCAGTAAACTTCACGTTGTACTTTTCTAAAAATTCGGGGGCCCATGTTCCTTTGAGCAAGTTGAGCGTTTGCTCCACCGAAAACTCTTGCACCGGAATGATCTCAAGTAACTTTTTAATGCCCGAAGCTTTTTTAAGTTTGAGCTCTAGAGCTTCATTTAATGAGGCTCCTATAATACGAACCGGGTGCTGTTCATTTTCAATAACTTGCTTTAAAGCATTAATTTGCGGAGGGTCGAGGGCATGCATATCATCTATAAAAACAATGAGATTCTTTTTAACTCCCGTCTTGTTCAAATAGTTTTGCTCAACAGCACGTACAGCATCAAAAAATTGTTCAACTGCCGCGGCTTGCGCCGTGGGCTCATTTGATAAAGCCATTTGCGACATGCGCGATGGCGTTGTCACAATGATTTCAGCGTTCTCAAGTTCAGACAAATAAACATCTGTATGGGGATAATGCCCATCTAATATATCTTCAGCTACAATTCGCGCTACTGAAGTCTTACCTACCCCCGCGCTCCCCACAAGTACTGGGTTTCTAGCTTTAGATCTCACCAGCACATCCATTACTTTTTGAGCCTCTAGGTCTCGACCAGAAAGCACTTGCGGCTTGCCCGCCGCGCGACCCAAACGAATGTCATCGGTTAATATACCCGACAGCACAACCAACAAATACTCCTCTGGAATAGTCGGAATTTTTTCATGAATTTGATGGCCTTGCTTTGCGCGCGGGTCATCTTTTGCTTTTAATAGGTAATCGCGAAAGTATGTTGGCCGAGACTGCGCTGTCGGAGACGCTTCATCTTTTTTCACATCTGCAGCAGAGCGAACTTCTATTCGATTACGAACGGCTGCAATAGCCTTATCAAACTCATTATACAACTCACCTCGGCGCTCAATTTTTGAAATAGAGAGTCTCTTTTGCTTCAGCATTGACCGCAGTTCATGCAAAGCCGGTTCAAATTCATGATTGCCTCGCGTACGAACAATGAGAAGAGCTTGTTGAATTGCCAATCGGTTTGGTGTTTCAGAAGTTATCTCAGAATTGATAATTTCAATTTGTTCGGCGATTTCTTGCTCCGGACTTCCCGGCCCATATGATTTGGCATGCACACCACCCGGAACAGCCAACATCCCCGCAATAAGACCAATACAAACAATGAGCGCCCTTAAGTCGTTTCGCATAGACTATACCCCGCTATAAAAAGTATTGAGTTCAGGGCGAAAATTAAAGGCTATGTGGAGTTTAGTCAATGCGGGGCGTTGCCGAGTCTACTTTTAATGATATTTAACCTAATAAACCATGAAAATTGCTCCAAAATTCAAAGCTTTTAGAAATACTTTCACGCCCGCAATTGCCGTGTTAGCCTTTTCACATTGGGTGGGGGATCTATGGCTGAGGTCACAATTATAAAATCAAAATCAGGCTTTCAGTGGATCGATATATTCAACCCGAAAAAATCAGACATAGAAGCTCTTGCAAAAGAATACGGTATTCACTCAACCTCTGTGCAAGACTGTCTCGACCCCGAGCATTTACCAAAATTTGAAAAGCTCTCAACTTATAGCTTTATTATTTTGCGAGCCTTTGATGAAAAATCATCACTCGAGTCTGATACCGTCGAAGAACTCACTCGTAAAATCGCCATATTTTACACCGATCAATTTATCATAACCGTTCACCGCAAAGACCAAACCTTTCTTGCCAAACTAAGAGACAAATGGAAGACAGAATTTGAACAACGAGAAAGTGTTTCGTCATCATTGATGCTGGCAAGCCTAATGAAAGAAATTCTGCAAACCTATGAACACCCAGTTGATGAAGGCCTGAACTTACTTGAAAGCTATGAGATGGGTATTTTTAATGCTCATGGTGCCAAGCCCTTCACCCTCGAGAGCGGTTACTTTCTAAAAAGAAAGGCTTTCGTTTATAAACGTGTTATTCGAATGTCGTTTGATGCGCTACAAAAAATCATCAGCACAAGTGAACCCACTCACACCCCATATTATCAAGATTTGCGTGAAACACTTGATAGCCTGTATTTTTATGCAGATGAACTTGTTGAATCGGTGAATGCTCTCCTCAACTTGCATATTTCAATTCAACAGCAAAAAACCAACGAGGCCTCACATCGCACAAATGAAGTCATGAGAATTCTCACAATTTTTAGCGTATTTTTTATGCCTCTGAATTTTATCGCCAGCATTTATGGTATGAATTTTGAGTTTATGCCAGAACTTCATATGCGTCTAGCCTACCCTCTTGTGCTCACTGTTATGTTCACCACAGCTATTTCTATTTACTTGTGGTTCCGCCGGAAGGGTTGGATGTAAGAATCGATTTGCGACTAGCATACCAAGAAGTTAAGCCTGCCGTTAAAAGAATCATAACTATCACAGTGAGTGAAACCCATGACGGGATATGGTAAAGATCAATAATAAGCATCTTAACTCCGACAAAACCTAAAATTGCAGCAAGCCCTGGCTTTAAATAACGAAACCGCTCAACCCAGTCGGCTATGACAAAATATAAAGAACGCAAACCAAGAAGTGCCAGAACATTAGAGGCAAAGGCCACGAAAGCATCACGTGTCACCGCGAGCACAGCCGGAATAGAGTCAACGGCAAATATAATGTCAGTAAATTCAATTACAATAAGTGCTAAAAATAGTGGTGTGGCTTTACGAATACCATCTTCAACAATAAAAAATTTCTGTGTCTCTGTGTTTTTAGTCATGGGTACAAATTTTTTGAAAGTTTTCACTGCCCATGAATCGGTGATGTCTTTTTTCTCATCAGATTCGAAAAGAAATTTAATGGCACTGGCTATAAGAATCACACCGAACACGTAGAGTATCCAACTGAATTTATTTAAAAGGTCTACACCAATAATAATAAAGAGGCCTCGAAAAATAATCGCGCCGAGTATCCCCCAAAAAAGAACTCGGTGCTGAAACTGAGGCTGAATACGAAGTGATTTAAAAACAAGTAGTATTACAAAAAGATTATCGATACTCAGGCTTAGCTCAACAATATATCCTGTCGCAAACTCTAACCCAAGTGCAGAACCAAATTTAAAACCAAACCAAATATTAAACAAAACAGCGAGAGTGACCCAGAACACACTCCATATCGCAGCTTCTTTAAATTTTAATACATGAGCTTTTCTATTAAAAACGAACAGATCTAGGCACAAAAAAACAAGCACTGCGGCTAAGAAAGACTCCCATAACCAAGGCTCAACAACTGTAGGTAATTCCATATGACCGATATTAGTAGAATGCCACAGGCATGCAACAAAAAAGGCGCTCAGACTTTAATCTCAGCGCCCCCCGACAGAGAACTGAACCTCTGGGTTCAGCACATTCTCTTTTAAGCTACTTTTCTAGAATAAGACATTGGCGCTTTATTCTGCCAATTCTTTTTGATCTTGTTGTACGCACGAAGATCTTTTGTGTACTCGCGATGATATGATTTCGTGTACTTACCAAAGCATTTGTCTAGGTAGTCATAATAGTGTTTATAAAAACTATTTGAAATAAACTTATTATAAAAAGCAGTGGCCACATTCGCTTTAGGGTCATGCCATAACTTCTTTGACAGATGGGCATACTCTTGATTCATTTTGCTGTACCACTCTTGGGCTTCAGCCTTATGAACAAAATTACCCATAAAAAGAGATTTTTTACCCCACATAAATCCCACTTCGTAACCATTACCGGCTGCCTTAAGATAAGCTTTATATTTATTAGGTCCGGCTTTGTACATTTTTGTCTTCATTGAGACTCCTTTTTAGTTGAGCCTTCTTGTCGGCGAATAATTCAAATCATTAAGTCCTTATTCGCCGCAACTAGAATTTTTTTTGGATTTATCTCATATAGACACGATTGACACGTCTAGGAAATTTAACATTTTTTGGTATTTTAAGCCTTTTGAGTAAGATTTAGTTTTTGGCTTTTACTTTTCGAACACCAAAAAGTTCTTTAAACTCAGACTCGCAAGCCTTTGAATGAATAGCCTTTAATTTACTTTGGCTCAAAGACAGCTCGGATACGGCCTTGTGCACAAGTCTCTTCGGCAACATAACTTCGCCTTTTTCAAAACGACCAAGAAATTGTGCCGAACAACCCAGCTTCTTAGCTAGTTGCGCCTGGTTGATATTCTTATTTTTTCTCTCATCTGTAACATACGCGCCCAGCATTTTTGCGAGCATTGAATGCGCCACTTATCGCTCCTTATTATGGTTGATACAATAAGGCTAACATACCATAACTGTGAAGCAATTGTAAATTTTTTACCTTGAGCCCCGGTTATATTGCTTTATACATGTAAAAACGGCACAGGCCTTGCTTTATAAGGAGATGTTAAGGATTTTAAACAGCCTCATTATTTTATGCTGTTTGGCATTATAATAAACGTCACTTTGGCCAAACTCTATACAGTACTTAGGCGCAACATACGGAGCTAGAGCTTGAATTTACGTCAAATTATTAAGTATGCGGCCGGTTCGTGCTCATTTTTACTCGTCCCTTTTTCACTCCTCTTCTTCGCCGCCTGCTCAGCCCCAAAGCCAAATAAAACAAGCCCCATTATTCGCGTCGCAATGGGTGATCCCCAAAAACTTATAGAAGGGGCTACGTTGACACCTGAAATCCCTGCAGATTTTTTTGATGATATTTCAGAACTTCAACTAGTAAATATCGTTTCTTTTGACGAAAAAGGCGAATATCAACTTATCAAAAGAAATCTAGAGCAAGAAAATAGTGCCAGCAAAGGCCCTGGTGATGCCGTAGATGAAGCAATGGCTGAAAATTTACTTAAATTTTCAGTAGAGCGTGAGGCTGACGACTCTCTAATAATGAACTCAGATGCGCTGGGCGCAGGTTTGGTCTTTAGCAAAAACTCGGCCGCCCAGTTCACACTCACAAGTACAATCAGTGAAAACAGACAAGACCCCGCAAAGCTGCTTCACTTTAGTGCCACTGCAGATAAACGCTTTATTAGCCTCCTTATATATGAAAATCATGATCCAAAAATAGGAGCCTCTGTTACCGCCATATACTTTTCTAATAAAATTAAAAAAACTCCCGCAGCGACAACCGATTCGCAGTACTACTTTTTAAATGGGCCTGGCGTTAAATACCGCTGGGCTCAAAATAAAACGCTTGATTTAGATATTTGCGGGAGCGCCCCTGACCCGTTCACTAACGATGTACTGCTCGCACAAAATACATGGAACAACGCTTTGAAGACAAAGTTGAAAATAAATGTGAATAAAACTCCGAAAGAAACTCGGCCTTTTTCTGACCTCAACCAGAGGTGTCTGTCAGTAATAGATGGCTACCTATCCGAACCAGACCCTCGAGCTGCTAGTTTTGGTATGACACTCAATGTCTCTGATGATGAAAAACACGAGTTTATTGACGGCGATATATTTATTATGGCCAGTGAATTTAAAAAAGCGAACGTAGACATGATGAACCCAGCTTATGATCAAACTCGAAAGATCACCGTACTTCATGAAATGGGTCACCTCCTCGGCCTCGATCACCAGTTTGATGGCCCCGTGAGCATTATGGGCTATGATTTCAGCCTAACCCCCATGCTTTATGACTACGACCAGGCGGCCATAAGCGCTCTTTACGCCGACTAGAATTTAGTATAATTTGATCGCAATCTTATGAAAAAATTAATTGAAGGCATTGTTGAATTTCGCACAAAAGTTCAAAAAGACTATCGCGAAGCCTTTGGCCGGTTGGCCGTCGGGCAATCACCAGACACATTATTTATCGCTTGTTCTGATAGTCGTGTGGTGCCCAACACTTTTGCCTCTACTAATCCCGGAGACCTCTTTGTTGTCAGAAACGTAGGCAATCTCATCCCCCCGTGCGGAAGCAATGGAGTCTCCTCAAGCGATAAGTCTGAAGCCGCCGCCATTGAGTTTTCAGTACTCACCCTCAGCATTTCAGATATAGTCGTGTGCGGACACTCCGAGTGCGGAGCCATGCGAGCACTTGTCAATAATCGAAATAAAGTAACAGCCCCAAACTTGAAAAGCTGGCTCCGACATGGCGACGCCGGTTTAAAACAGCTGCAGGCCGGGACGACTCTTGACTCGAGCTTAAGTGAACACAACCAACTCTCACAACTTAATGTACTAGTTCAAATAGAACACATAAAATCTTACCCAGAAGTTAAAAAACGTATTGAAGAAGGCACGCTATCAATTCATGCCTGGTGGTTTGATATCGCTCATGCTGATGTTTATGCATATGAAGAAGAGCAAAATAAATTTGTACTGATTGATCAAGCTGAAGCCGAGAGACTGATCACTCGGCTTCACACTTAAATTATATTTCTTACTGCACGCAAAGATTCAAACTCATATGGCGCTTGTTAGTTAAATCTTAAAGCAAGTGAGAGGCACAATGAGGGGCAGAGACAGCGCCCACAACTCCGCCAATTGTAGCTCGATGCTTGACCTCGATATAACCATTAGACTTTAAGCAAACGATTAAATCATTTACGAATGTTTTATTGGCCATATTAGTTAAAGTACCACTTGAAAATGGCAGCACAACACAACCTTCAGCATACAACTGACTCGACAGCACCGTTACCTTCACATTTGTAAAAGTTGTCGGAGCTTGATTTGGGCTATCACTAGTAGTTGTTAAAGAAAGTAGCTGATTGTCAGCATTAAACGACATTTTGTGAGACCAAGTTGTACTTCCTGCACCTGTTGATGGGTTTGTACACTCTTCCATAATCCAATTCACCGTACCTAATGGCACTGATGATGCCGCATTACCATCGCTTGTAGTATCTTTTGAACCACAACCAATAAGTGAAATAGACGCCGCTATAAATATAAGACCTGCTAAAATTTTATTACTCGTTTTTGAATTCATATATCCCCCCTTGCGATTTGTTCCCTTGCAAACTTATAAAAGCATGAACTATGCCAAGAATTCCTTAATGATTTCAGACATGGGGGTGACGAACACTTTGATTTTGTATTTTAATTCAACACTGATTTCGCGTCTCGATTTGGTACGCTCTACTTTATTTTCGTAATTATATCCTGTCCGTCCTGACACATAGGTAAATTTTGGTCGGACCGACTGAAATACTCTAACCAACCAATATCTTTATTCTTTTTACATCCAAGGGAACCAAAAGTCACCACCATTTTTAAACACCACCAAATATTGAAATTACATTATCTAGCGCCTCACTCTC
>JAGRAK010000094.1 GCA_020434645.1 Bdellovibrionales bacterium
CCTGGCACCTAAAAAAACAAGCGGCCGTGTTCTTGGGGGTCAAAGTACCAACGATCATGATCGGGTTCCCAGTCGTCCCAAGTCCGGATTTTAGCCAACTCTTCCACTCGAGTCGGCGGGACAATCCCGGGCACAAGAAAAGCCTTTTGCCGTTTCAACGGGTAAGGGTTGCGCAACTCGAACCCCAAAACACCTAATACCCCTCGAGCTATATACCTAGTCGCCTGGGGGTTCCAACCCGAAGCAATCTTAATAACAACGCCTAAGCCCTTCGGAAATTCCGGATGTTCAATGGCTAAACCCAACAAACCATCAGCTCCTTCTTTAGCAATGACTTTGCCTTTGCAAGACTTAATAATTGTTGTGTCCAAACGATTGTACCCACCCACGAGATCAGGGTGCTTGCACATGCTCTCCCAAATCCAACCCTTTTCAACAGCTAATTGAGCGTAACAGTGAGCCAGTTCATTCACAGTCATCGACACCGTTGGCAAACCATCACCGTCGCGGGCGATTCGCTTAGGTCGCCAGTCTTGACCTAAATAGGTTTTCATCAACTCCATGTAATGATGAAAAATCGGATGAGACGGCAATGTGTATCCCGCCCTATTCCAGCCTTTCATGCGACTTCCTTTTAGCAAAGCGGCGTGATGCCCCGAAGAGTTGTTGTACCAACGCCGTGGGCGCCGCACTTGCCTTCCAAATTGCACCAAAGGTAAATCGAGAGGCGTCAACATCAACCCCCACTCCCCCTCTGGTAAAATGCTTTGCGCGGCTTCCACATGTTCAGCCGACCCATTGTGAGAGGCCACACTGATGGCTTTTTGCCTTTCATTTAGAGTTTCACCCAATTCTTTTTCAAAGACTTTGACATAAAAGGGTTTCATCATACTGCGCCCATAGCACAATACATTGCCGCCAAAAGAATGTATGGGGGTGTCACCACTGTACCAGCTTACGGCTCCATGAATAGTATTCTCGCTCACGCCATTGCGTCGATAATCAACGAGTGGCTCCCACTCCACATCACGCCCGGTGGGAATATTTTGTGCTGTATCGCCAAAACTACTTTCTGGATAATGTTGATCAATTGGAGTGCGACTCATAAAACTGGCCGATCTCCTGCGTAGGTATCTGGATCGTCTTCATCAAACTCTAAGTCTCTGGCCTTACCTGGGCAAGGCTCGAGCCCCACAACAGCCGCACCCGTTCCGCACACAGGAGCGTATTCATACACCTGGCCGTTAAAAGAATTATGTTGCCCATTTACAGCCGAGAGCCACCAAAAGGGCTTGAAGTTTGAAACTTTCGGCACACGCGCCTCAACATGAAATTGTCGCGAGAGTTGGGCGGCGTCTTCTAACCGTCCCTCATTTAAAAATTCTAAGAATTTTAAATTCCATTCATGATCTTTTAAAGAACTGATCTCGTCATCTTTGGGGTCAACACGTTTTGTCGCGAGACGATTTGAAAGTGACGTGATCGCCACCAATACAGCTTTTTTACCACTGGCACGAATGGCATCAAGTGTGGCTTTACCTAAAATGACAGTCTCTGCTCGGTCTGAATAAATATTACTCGATACAATCACGCACGGTATTTTATTATCAGGGTTGATCAGTTTTAAAACCGTGACCGACCCCGTATCAATCGGAAAACCTTCATAATCTATCGTGCGTGCCTGCAGCTTTCTTTTCTCACACTCTTTTTTGTAAATTTCAGCAAACTTAGAATCAAATTTTAATTTGTACGGTATCGACCCGAGCTCGTGAAACTGATCGTCTACCAAAATCCACTCAGCATTTTCACGTGCTTGAATTTGATGACCAATAATACTTGGCCAATAGGTCGAATATAAAATTAAAATCTCAGCACCCGAATTTTGAATTTCTTTACCCACATTTTTCATGGCTTGATTTAATTTTTGCCAACCCGGGTTTTTGTCAGGCGTTAATAAAAGATGCGGCAGCCCCGGCAATATATAAGAATTAAGTATTAAAGATTCTTCGCTCATACCGCACTCCAGTGAGCAATGACGTTGCCCGTTCCGATGACCGTTCCGTAAGCATGAATTTCAGCAGGACGTGTTGGGTAACCCATGGCGCTCATCATCCAACTGAGGCTACCACTATCTGTCTCTGCCGCTGTTTGTTCAGTGAAATCTGGTAGAATCTCTATCATCTCTTTTGACTTACCAGCCCTCATAAGTTCAATCATTTTCATATCCCACACATATTGATTGTGATTTTCAATATGTTCATAGCTCATATCTTCGGGCACACTTGGCTCTGTTCGAAAATGCCGGTGTGAAAGTGAGTGACTGGCGAGCAGCACCGCACGCTTACCACTTTTTTCAACAGCTGTACGCGTGGCTTGCCCCAGCTCGCTCATCATGGTTTGCATGACATGCATATTGTAGTAGCTTGCGCCACCACAGGAAGAAATTGAAACAATCGGCTTATCCCACGCTGGGCGAGTCATGTGACACGATACAATTGTGCCGTAGTCGACGCGGTAATGGGGGTTCTTCATCATTGTGGTATCAAGACCAAGCGTTGCCGCCTCACGACTTATGCTTTCAGCAAGCTCCACATCAAAATTGATATCATAATTGAAGCGAAATAGATTGGGGAATATCGGATCAACCGATTTTGATTTTAAATTCGGCACACCCACAAAATGTGTACCCACTTGTGTTCTCCAATGAGGCGAGTGAACAATGAGAACATCATAGTCTAATGCATCTAGTTTTTTTCTTAAAGATTCGTAGCCCCACCTTAAGACCTCCCAACCGCATTCTGATTTTGGCTCATTTTGTGGTGGATTCTCACCATACACTAAGTGTGGCGGGTGCGGTGCAAGTGCCCCAGCTACTATTTGTCCTTTTGCCATTTAAAACCCCATTTTATATTTAAACTAATTTAACGAAATACAAATATTTTGCTTCTCTGTATAAAAATCTAGAGAGTCCACACCGCCCTCGCGGCCCACTCCAGAAAATTTTACTCCACCAAACGGCACCCGAAGATCGCGCTTCATCCAGGCATTCACCCAAACCTGACCCACATCTAGTTTTTGCGAGAACGTGTGTGCGCGATTGATATTCGAAGTCCAAACACTAGCAGATAACCCATAGCGCGTGTCATTAGCTAAGCGCAAAGCCTCTTCATCCGTTGAAAAGGAGCTCACAGTAACAACAGGTCCAAAAATTTCTTCTTGCATGGCTTCACAACGAGAATCAAGCCCCGCAATAACAGTAGGTCGTAAAAAATAACCGTTTTGAAACTCGAGAGGCAAATCAGGCCGCACTCCACCCGTTAAAATTTTGCCACCCTCTTTTTTTGCGCGCTCTATGAAACCTTCGACTTTTTTTAAGTGCGCCTCACTCACCAGCGCCCCCATAAATGAAGACTTATCTAGCGGGTCGCCCACTTTTAATTCACTCACTTTTTGCACAAATTTATCTATAAACTCTGCATATATTTTTTCTTCCACAAGAATTCGCGAACCACAGAGACAAATTTCGCCTTGATTCAGAAAACTCGATCTCAAGGTGGTCTCGATACATTTATCAAGATCACAATCAGCAAAAATAATATTGGGGTTCTTACCACCCAGTTCAAGACTCAATTTTTTATAATAAGGAGCTGAGCCTTCAATAATAGCCCGTGCTGTAACTGTCCCCCCTGTAAATGAAATCGCGGGCACATCAGGATGACTGACCAGAGCTGCGCCCACCTTACCACCAAGCCCAAGAATTATGTTACAAACGCCGTCAGGTAAACCTGCAGACTTCATAATTGGCCCAAGCATGTGTGCTGTTTTTGAAGTGAGCTCAGATGGTTTACATACCACGCAGTTGCCGGCCGCAAGAGCTGGGGCGATCTTCCAGGTGAGTAAATAGAGCGGGAGATTCCAAGGAGAAATAAGCCCCACCACACCCACGGGTTTTCGATGAACATAGTTCACTCCGTGAGAATCCATAGCTGTGGCCAGCTCTGTATTTTGTAAAATCAAATTGGCAAAGTATCTAAAATTTTCGCTCGCTCTTGGAATATCAAGAGATTTTGCTAGCCAGTAAGGCTTACCTTGATCAATAGATTCAGCACGCGCCAGACTTTCAGAGTTTTCATCAATCAAATCTGCAATTTTATTTAAAATTTGAGCGCGCTCTTTATAACCCACCGTTTGCCAATGGGCGTATGATCTTTTTGCGGCGGCTACAGCCATTGCCAAGTCTTCTGAATCTGAATCAGCTACTTTTGAATACACTTCGCCTTTTGCAGGGTTCACATTATCTAGATATTGACCTTTTAAGGGCGAGACATGTTCACCATTAATAAAATTAGTTAAATTATCCATTGATAAGCTCCGGGCGAACATGCTCGGCAAATAAGCGCATATTTTTTTTGACCGCCACATTGTCATGATTATTAAAATCAAACCAAAGCATAAGCCTATCTTCAGCATTGTATTTTTCTTTTAATTTTTTAAGCACCATCTCAGGGTCGCCCCAAAGCGTGTTCTGAGTAGCCTTTTCTACTTTACCCGAGTCAATAGTGCCCTCCATCGCTCGCCAGTAATTTTCATGAGCCCTGCGTGCATCGCCTTCGGCTTTTTTGCGACGCTCTTCAATTGATAAATTTGGATCATTATTTAAATACACCAGCACCGTTCGCGGCATAAGCTCACGTCGCCACTGACCACCTGCCGAATGATACTCACTCTTCATTCGAGCATGCGTCTGTTCAATTTCACTACCCGGAGTAATAGAAAGATTAAAAACACCACAAGGCAAAAATTGATTGGCCAATGCCTGAACCGCAGGGTCATGACTGCCGATTGTGAGCTCTAAATTATCAAGTGACACGTCTTGCGGTATAAGCCCCACTTTTTCAAAGCTCCAGCGCCCCGGGAGCAAAATGACATCTCCGTCACCGCTCAATTTAAATTCGTCTTTATACACTTTAAACGCTCTTTGCCATTCATCGTCAGTGCGAAAATCTGAACGCACCATTTTGCGTGTGGCAATATCTCGTGAAGAAAACTTCTCACCTCTTAAAGCTCGTAAGAAAATTTCAGTGGCCTCATGAAAAATTTTACCCTTCACCACAGGCCAAGCCACCTCTTCGGTTTGCGAGCGGGGCACAATTCCGTAAGGAGAGTTTGAAAACGGAAAGCGGCCTGCCGCAAAGCCAAGATGCAGCTTTCTTTTTTCAGCAGGGTCAAGCCCGTGAAGAGCCAAGAAGGTGCGCACACTCTCAGCATGAGCTAGAGGCCCACCATTGCAAAGTATGTTTCTTATGGCAGAACCTATATGGATATTCTTTGTACGAGCAAAAACTTTATGTGCCACTTGCAAAATATCAGTATTGAGCCCAATTTCACCTTTAAATAAAGGGATCACCGGCTTTTCATTTTCTTTTTGCACCTGGCATGAAAGATGAGTCTCCGCCACCCAACCCACTTCATACCCCAGCTCATCAGCCAGCTCTATTTGCTCAAAGAAATTTTCAAACATAGTTTTTTCTGATGGCATGTAGCCATCTACTTCGGTCTGACAAATAGAGAAAAACACATCAAACTTCATAGGCTTTGCGTTCTCCCACCATCAACAGGAAGATTAATACCATTAATATATGAAGCCAGTGGGCTTGCTAAAAATGCCACAGCATTTGCAATCTCCTCAGGCTCACCAAATCTTTTTGCCGGAATCTGCAAAAGCCACATACTTTCAACTTCAGCCTCAGATATATTTTGTTTCTCTGCCGTATTCATTTTTAATGTCTCAAGCCGCGAAGTTTTTGTATAACCTGGCAAAACATTATTAACAGTTATGCCAAACGAGCCCACCTCATGAGCTAAAGTTTTAGCCCAACTCGCAACCGCTGCACGAATGGTATTTGATACCCCAAGATTCGGAATCGGAGCCTTCACTGAAGTTGAAATAATATTAATTATTCGACCATAATTATTTTTCTTCATGTTTGGCGTTACAACCTGTGCAAGGTAGGAGCTTGCAAGAACATGGGTCTCAAAAGCCTTAATAAATTCTTCAGGTGTTGCAGAAAGTAAAGATCCAGCCTTTGGCCCACCGGCATTGCACACCAAAATATCAAAGCCACCATAGGCCTTCACTTTTAAAGGGATTTCAGAGCGAACAGATTTTAAATCAGATAAATCCAGAGCTAAATAATCGTGACCCTCACCGGGCAACTCCTGCAAACGGAGCTGCAACTCAGCTTCATTGCGAGCGACCAGCAAAACCCGAGCCCCACTGGCAGCTAAAACTTTTGCACAACTCGCACCGATTCCCTTTGAAGCACCACACACTAAGGCTTTTTTGCCTTTTAGGCCAAAATCCATGTTCTGTCCCTACTTCCATGTTTAAATTGAAAGATAACTCTTAGCGCAGTTTGCCAGATTTGGCAGCGATCGAGACACAGCTCCCCGCCCATTGACATGCCGCGCATCCTGAAAGTACGCTGTTCTCCTATGAAAAACACCCTGCGATTTGTGATGGCCCGCTTTTTAAGCCTCGTATTTATTTACTTTCTCATTCGTGTTTTTTACCAAGTTTACAATCACGCAAGTTTTGAATCTGTGCCGCTTGGTGATCTTTTTGCCGTTTATCTTTCGGGAACACGATTTGATATTTCAGCCATATTAAAATTAAATGCCATTTTTTTTGTCATATGGCTCATTCCCCACCCGGCGATACACTCTGGTTTATTTGCCAAAATCCTCAATGTTTTATTTTTATCTCTGAATATAGTTTTTATTTTTGCCGGGGCTGCTGACGCTGAGCTCATTCACTTTAGCGGCCAGCGCCTCACTTTGAATTATTTTGCTATCGCAGGAGATATTGAAAATCAAATAGGTCAGCTCATTCAGTATTACTGGTTGCCCACCCTTATCACTTGTACTATTGCAGCCCTATTCGTGTGGATACCAGTAAAATCACCCACAGAGTTTCAGCCCATCAATTCAAGCCCCTTAAGATTACTTACTCTTTTTCTATTCACTTTCTTTATTGCTCTTGGTGTAAGGGGCGGATTTCAAAACAAACCTCTTCGCCCTGCACACGCTTTTACTTATAGCAACGCTGAACTCGGACAACTGGCGCTCAACAGCACCTTCACAATTTTGCAAAGTAGCGGCAAAAAAGCACAAAATAAAATAAGTTTTATGCCAGAATCAGAGGTAGAAAAGCATTTGATCCGCGATCGCACGCCTCACTTTAAAAACTTTTGGCCGAAAAAACAAAACGTCGTCATTATCATAGTCGAAAGTTTGGCTCTTGAGTATATGGGTGCCGCTAACGATGGACACGGCTACACACCTTTTATAGATTCACTTGCACAAAAAGGCGTGTTTTTTACCAATGCTTTTGCCAATGGGCGCCGATCTCTTGAAGCGGTGCCATCCATTTTAGCCAGCGCCCCATCTCTATTAAACGATCCTTTTTTAACATCCAGTTACCAGGGGTCAAAAGTTATTGGTCTTGGCCAGATATTAACTTCACACGGCTACACCACTTCATTTTTTCATGGAGCGGTCAATGGCTCGATGTTT
>JAGRAK010000095.1:0-5849 GCA_020434645.1 Bdellovibrionales bacterium
TCAGTGTGCGCGATGGAATCGTGGGTTATGAGACGGATTAAATGATGAGACAGACTAAGCGAATAGTCGATCTTAAGCTTCGCGTAAAAGAATTGCCTGCTGAGCCAGGTGTCTACTTGATGAAATCAAATCAAGATAAAATTATTTATGTGGGTAAGGCTAAAGACTTAAGGTCACGAGTGAGATCTTATTTTCAAGACAAAAAGCATATTAGTGCTAAAACTCAATATCTGGTGGGGCAGATTCACCAAATTGATTATTTGATTACAAAAACAGAAGTTGAAGCTTTTTTGCTTGAAGCCTCTTTAATTAAAAAACACAGACCAAAATATAATATACGTTTAAAAGATGATAAGGCGTATCCGTATATACGCCTTAGTGCCGCTGATGAATTCCCGAGATTCTATCTCTATCGAAAAGTGAAGCCTGATGGCGCTTATTATTTCGGGCCTTATACATCGGGGCTTCATGTTCGCGAGACAATTAAATTTTTAAATCGGACATTTCAAATCCGTGATTGCACAGATGGTTTTATGAAGTCGCGTAAGCGACCTTGTCTGACTTATCAGATCGGTCGTTGTACCGCTCCTTGCGTGGATTTGGTGACCAAGAAGAGCTATGGTGCCGATGTCGAGCAGGCACTCGATTTTTTAAAAGGTCGAGATAAAAAAGTTTTAAAAGAGTTAAATGCTAAAATGAAAGAGGCCTCGAAGGCTGAAAGATTTGAGGCAGCGGCAAAACTTCGCGACAGTATAAAATCAATTGATGCTATTTTAGAAAAGCAAATCGTGGTCAGTCAAAAGATGGAGCTCGATCAAGACGTGATTGCTTATTTTGGAGACGAGCGGGGCACTCTTGTAGAGACTCTGCATATTCGTGCAGGGCGCGTGATCGGGAGCCGAGCGCAGTTTTTACCAAGGATCAATTGTAACTCGGCTGATGAAGATCCAAAAGAATGGCTCACTTCATTTTTGAATCAGTATTACAGTGAAAATGTCGTACCCGACCAAATTATTCTGCCTGTAGACTTAACGGATGATATTTATAAATTGATGCGCGATGTGTTTAAAGAGCGCAAGCAGACGCGGGCGCATTTTATTCATGCACTTGACCGTGAACAGAAAAAATTAATGGCAATGGCTGAGAAAAATGCAAAGAGCCATTTTGCAGATCATGTGAATAGGCAGACAAATACATCTCGATTACTTGAAGAAATTCAAAGTAAGCTTCATTTGCGTGAAACTCCAATTCGAATGGAGTGCTTTGATATTTCAAATTTTCAAGGTGATGAGTCGGTCGCATCTCAAGTTGTATTTGAAGATGGTGCACCAAAGCGTGAAGATTATAGACGTTATAAAATTAAAACAGTTGTGGGAGCTAATGATTTTGCCAGTATGAAAGAGGTGCTGACTCGTCGATTTAAACACACAGAGTACGACGACCCACAACTTGTTGTTATAGATGGCGGTAAGGGTCAGCTGGGCATGGCGCTGCAGGCCTTAAAAGAGTTAGGCCGCGAAGACATACAGTGTGTGGGTATGGCAAAAGCCAAAAGCGAGGGAACGTTTCAAGATAAAGAAGTCTCTTATAGCGAAGAGCGATTTTTTCTCCCTGGCCGCTCAAACCCTGTTTTATTTCATGCGAGTAGCGAGGCCATCAAGATTTTAATCCAGCTTCGAGACGAGGCGCATAGATTTGCAATCACGTATCACCGTAAACTGCGGGACGAAAAAATGTTTCAGAGTGAGCTCGACGGCATCTCGGGTTTGGGTGAAAAGCGTAAAATTGCTCTATTAAAGCATTTTGGCTCTGTTGAGCTTATTGCCGGCGCTAATATTGATGAAATTGCCTCTGTTTCAGGAATGAATAAAAAGCTCGCCGAATTGGTAAAAGCGGAGTTAGAAAGGGGTGAGCTTGAGAAGAATGGAGTCGTGAGTGATTCATTGGAGTGAGTATTATTTTTGAATTTTACTGATCGTCAGCTTGTCCTCTGTGGAATCTAAGCGGCAGAGTTCGATTGACTTTGCCGTTTTATTACTAATCATTTTATTGGCTTCAATGCATGTCTTTTTAGATTCGCAAGTAATGGTATCGCCTAGACGTTTTTCAAGATCTTTTAAGCTGTTGGAATTTGTTATTGAGTAATAGTGGGTTAGGGAGACCATTTGGCAATAATTAGGTATTCGTTTCTTATAATGTATTTTGACAGTTTTGCGTGGTCGCTTACTAGGTTCATATTCTGAAGCGTGGGAGTTTGAGTGTGTGTGGTCCTCCCATTCAATAAGATACTGAAACCCCATTTTAGGGCTGAACCCTTCAACTTTTAAGGGTTCATTTTGAGTAGGGTCTAAATTCAAATTCGTAAACTTTGAACAAAGACCAAATGTCGTGCTGGAGGATTCGGCCTCTGAGTCACCTGTTTCGTATTTGCAAAAATCTAAAACCGGGCTGACGACCAAAGCGTTGCTGGCTATTTTGGCTTGTGCTGTAGGGCTTAACAGAAAGATTAAGATCATCATTTTCAACATCAACTAATGATAAACAGCGGCTTAGCGTTTTGCAAGTCAGCGTATATTCGCAATAAGGATAATTGATATTGTAACGGTTACCGTTGACAGGAGTAGTGGTTAGCCATACTTAAGTGCGCTTAAAATATAAAAAGGAATAAAATGAGCCAAAATACATTAAAAAAGGTAGCTATAGTTATTATCATTGTTTTCTTAGCCATAGTTGTAATCTATCCGCTGGCATTTAGTACTGATGAGGGTAATGTTGAGCCCGTTATGGAGAACGTGGAGTAGATCGACTAGTGGCATTCTGCCTATCGATACTCGCAAAAGAATGAATTAGAGAGACAAGACCAAGCAGTGTTCTTTATAAAAGCGACAGCTGTCTAGAGTCTTTGGCCATCCTGTAAAATTCAATTTTAAGTTTTTCATTTATCGAGTGCTGCTCAAGCCCTGATTCATTTTCATTTTTAATCATATAGTTTTGTAGTCTTTGGTAGGCTTTTCCCCATGGCGCCGATCGAGTGTATGGGCGACCGCAAAAAATACTGTTAAATTCCAGGTCTGGTATTCGAGATTCTTTTGTGAAGTAAGTTGTCATAAGCGCTGTCGCCTCACGTATAAACTTCACATATCTTGAGTGATCTTGAAAAAGAAATGCCCCGTGCAAATGTGAGTGATTGAATATTAAATTATAAATTCTGATTTGATATTTATTTGCGATACCAAATACATTTCTCCGCAACTGAATATCGTGTGGATCAAATAGGGGCGGCAGATTGCTCTTTAGCCTCAGAACAAGATGAGTGGGCTGGCTGCAAATGAGAACGCGCTTTGATTTTCTTTTACCTTTAAGTAGAGAGCCGCCAAAGCCATTATTCATGAACAGTACTATAACACATGTTTTTGTGGTGGATTTCTTAGTTGTCTTGCGCGATTACAAAATATGAATTTAAAGGTCTGCCAACCCTTCGCCCTGCTATTTAAAATACAAATGAGTCAATTCATGGTTCGATTTTCGAAAGGGCTGCGTAGAATTTATTTATGAGCGAATTTAAATCATCAATTATGTCGTCAAGAAAATAGTGTTGTCGGGCATATTATTTTTGAGAAAATCAAATAGCAGTTGAATCATTGTTCATGGCGCTACTCAGAATCATTGCTCGATGATGATGGAAAGATAAACGCTATTTTTTAATCACTGCAGCTTATGATCATTATTTTTAACTTTGATTTTGCAGCTTTCACAGTGAGCTTCTTCTTTTACGAGTGAGTGTCCGAAATGAGTTACATGTGTATATAATAGTTCGTCTCCGCAAAGGGGGCAGTAGTTGTAATCTTCTAAGTACTGCTCAATTGGAGTCGGCGTGGTGTTGACGATGTTCACCATAATTTCAGCGATCTTTTTTGATTCCATGTGATGTGCTCCTTCCATGAGCGTATTTCACGGCCGTAGCCATGATTTTTTACTTATGCCGTTTGCGTTCTTAATGAACAGATCGGCGTCTTTTGAAAGGGCTTTATAGGGAGGCTTAACATTTTATTAAAATTGGTCTTTGTCGTAGGAAAATTTTGCCGCATAAGAGGGGCTTCGGGTCTATGCAGATCTCCGCGTCTATGCAGATCTCCTTGCCGACGCAGATAACGCAAGCCGTAAACCGGTTTTAGTAGACCCATTTGCTGGACTTACGTAGATTACGATCACTATGAGAGAAGGCGAATTTTACTACATAAAAGAAGTATTAGGCCTAACGGGAGTGCCCCTTCCTCTAGAGCTCAAAACGGAGTTTCATAAATTTGAAGTGCGGCCAATTTTTTGCGTTTATAGCCCTTTTGAGTTGTCGCCTGAAGAGCTTCACTTTGCAAAAAAGGTTCTGAGTGCCGTTCAGGTTTCAGACGTTCAGTTTTTTAATCAAAAAGATAATAGTAAAGAAGAGATTCTCGCATTTACGCAAAAGCACACACATTCTTTTGGCATTAGCTTTGGTATCAGTCAGCCATTATCGGTGCACTCAGAATGGCTTGAGCTTCCGGCTGTTTCGCAGTTTTTAGATAATTCAGACCCCAAAAAATTAGAAAAATTAAAGCGTAAAGCATGGGTCGATCTCAAAAAAATGAAGTCGGCAATGGAGGCGTTATTAAATCACTAACCTTAGTCACTTTATTATTCTCATTAGCATTCGGGTTTTCAAAATACACCTTTGCGAACACACTTGCGACATCCGCTATAGTGCCATCTGCCCAGTCATGTATCGTAGAGGCCACCATTGACGGAGCAATAGGTCCGGCGAGTTTAGATTTTTTAGAGCGCACTTCAAATCAGGCTAAGATCAGTAAATGTGGCGCCATACTTCTTTTAATTAATACTCCGGGTGGAAGTTTACAAACCACAAGGCTTATGGTGGAGCATATTTTAAATTCGCCAGTTCCGATTATGTGTCTTATCTACCCGTCTGGTGCGCATGCGGGGAGTGCCGGTGCCATAATTATGCAGGCTTGTCATGTTTCAGGCGCTATGGAGGCGACTAATATTGGGGCGGCGACACCAATTTCTAGTTCGGGCGAAAAAATGCCAGATGATTTACGTAAAAAATTAATTAATGACACCAGATCTTGGGTTGAGGGGCTAGCAAAGTTAAGAGGGCGTAGTGCGGAATTTGCAAAAGAAATAGTTGAAGACGCGAAAGCACTTTCTGCGGCAGAGGCTCTTAAGGCTAAAGCTATAGATGTGGTTGTAAAAACGAAAGAAGAGTTCTTAAGTTTTGCTGATAAAAAAGAAGTTGCGCTTTCTGAAAATCAAAAAACCACAATCGTGATTGGTGAGACGATCGTGATGGTTCAAGATTTGCGGTATAGAATAATGGATGTTTTAATGAATCCGCAGGTGGCCTATTTAATGTTTATGGGTAGTCTGGGTTTACTTTATTTTGAGCTGACTCACCCAGGTATGATTGCTCCAGGTGTAATTGGCGGTGTAGGCCTTATTATTTCTTTAATCAGTTTGCATATGCTTGATGTCACGTGGGGGGCGGTACTTTTAATACTAGCGGGTATTGGGTTTATGATTGCAGAGGCCTTTGTCGCAGGGTTCGGTGTGCTCGGCATTGGGGGAGTTATTTCATTTTTTATCGGGAGTTTATTTTTATTTGATCCGGCTCAAACGGGACTTGTGCTGCCACTTTCAACAATTTTGCCAACAACATTACTTGTGGGTTTATTAATGATTGGTGTTGCTTATTTAGCGTTTAGTTCAAGAAAGAGACGGCCGCGTGGCGGGTATGATGATTTAATCGGTGAAATTGCGACAGTCTCAAGTTTGCAAGATGGAGATGCAAAATTCGG
>JAGRAK010000095.1:5859-7515 GCA_020434645.1 Bdellovibrionales bacterium
TGAAGGCGAAACTTGGCGAGCGACCTGTGACGAGACTATGGTCATCGGTGAGAAAGTAAAAATTGAAAATCATGTGGGTTTAACTCTGCATGTAACAAAAAAATTAATTAACAAGGAGTCTTAAAGTGAGTGGAATTATTTTTGCGGTCGTATTCAGCCTATTTATGCTGTTTTCAATCTTTAAAATTTTGCAGGAATGGGAACGTGCCGTTATTTTACGATTCGGTAAAACAATGGGTATTCGTGGGCCTGGTATTATAATTTTAATACCGTTTGTCGAGCGTATGATTCGTATTGATACCCGTACGATTACAATGGATGTTCAACCACAAGATGTGATCACTCGAGATAACGTCACATTAAAGGTAAATGCAGTGATTTACTTTAGAGTGATGGATCCTGAAGCGGCTGTCATAAAAGTTGAAGATTATTATTTTGCAACAACTCAGCTGGCGCAGACGACTCTAAGATCAGTGCTTGGGCAGTATTCACTAGATGACCTTTTGCAAAACCGCGACAAAATTAATCAGACATTGCAGAGCCAGCTAGACAAAGCCACTGAGGCATGGGGAATTAAAATTTCTGTTGTTGAGGTGAAGCATATTGATTTGCCAAAAGAGATGCAGCGAGCCATGGCGAAAGAGGCTGAGGCTGAGCGTGAGCGCCGCTCTAAGATCATAGGTGCAGAAGGTGAACTCCAGCGTTCGGAGAAACTTTCTCAGGCGGCCGAAAAGCTTGCTGAGAATCCAGGCGCTATTTCACTTGCGTACTTACAGGCGATGACTGAAATACAAAAAGAAGGAAAAACTACAATTATTTTTCCGATACCGCTGGACTTAATAAAGCCTTTTCTAGAGACTAATAAGTAACAAATTACTGTCCATGGAGGGGCGAGTTGTTACGATTTTTCACTGCATTTGCGTCGCTATACTTTGTTTCAACACTTGCGCACGCGCAAGTTATCGAGTCGCAAGATAAAATACGTGTGCGGATATTCAAAGCTCGAAATGAAATTTTTATTTCTGGGTTTGGACTTCGTATTCAAGGTGAAGATCTAGTTATTCCGAATGAGATTCTACCCAAAAACAAAAAACTGCGAGTATTAAGAGTGCCCGAGGGTTGGTCGGTCACGAATATTTCAGACCCGACCCAAAAAGATTTGTATAAAGGCGATAGGCTTCGTATCTCAGGTGATTTGTTAAAAATTGAAAATGAAGCCGCAGCCGGTGATCAACTCTTGATCGCAAGTGGCGCTAAATTTGATTTAATTTCTGAACTCGATTTAGAGTATTATTTAAAGGGTGTGCTCCCGAGTGAAATGCCCGTTCAGTGGCCACGTGAGTCACTAAAGGCGCAGGCCGTTGCGGCAAGATCTTACGCTATGTCTATTATGGCAGAACGTTCACGTGAGCCCTACCATGTTGACGATACAACTCATCATCAGGTTTTTCATCTTGAGAACTATGCGGGCGCTGATTTGGCCGCGCGTGAAAAAGTTGAGGCGGCTATTGCAGGAACAAAGGGTGTTTATCTGACTCATTCAAATGGTGACCCCTATAAAACTTTTTTTCATTCTGATTGTGGTGGCTCAACAGAGGAGCCTAAGTTTGTTTGGGCAGTAGGAGAAAAAAACGGAACTGTTAAAGATGAACGCTG
>JAGRAK010000096.1 GCA_020434645.1 Bdellovibrionales bacterium
TGAGTACTAGAGATATTTTATTTACATCTATGTCATGGGCGAGTTCTTGCCCACGAGCCGCATCAAGTAGAGATGCTAAATTGGCTCGCAAGAGTTCGTGGCCGGCTTTTATGACATTGACCCGCTCATCAGTTTGACTAAGGCCAGTGAAGATTAAGTGAGCTTTTCTCGGATGTCTGGAGGCCATCATCGCCCAAAGGCGACCGACATATTGCACCTGCATAAGAATAGATACTGGGTAAAGAAGCGGTGCTGATAAAATTTGATCAGCTAGTTCAATTAGTGATCGCTCAACGATGCTATCGATAAGGTCTGTTTTTTGCTTAAAGTGTCGGTAGGGCGCATTGTGACTGACGCCTGCTCGCTTTGCTATTTCTCGAAGACTCAGCCCCTCGATGCCATTTAACTTCAGCTCTTCGTCGCCGGCTTGAATAAGTGACTCTCGTAAATTGCCATGATGATATCCCATAAGAAAATTATGCTTTGATTAGAAAATGTGGTCACTGTCTACATAAAAAACTAGAATTAGGTCGAGGGCTTTATCGCTCGAGAAGAAATGTTAACTGAAGAGGTCGGGGTAATGGCGACTCAAGTACACTTTGGCGACACTTACAACAGATAACCCGACAACTGCGCCGACGACAAAACCGCCGATGACATCAAGAGGGTAATGTTTGCCTAATATTACTCTTGAAAGCCCAACCAGTGCAGCAAGTGGTATCGCCCACTTGGCATTTTTACGATTAAATGCAATGAGTATTGTAGCGGCGACGGCCATATTGGTGGCGTGGTTGCTAACAAATCCCCAGCATTCGCTGCTAAGGCATTCTAAATTTAAAAAAGCAGGGCGAGGTCGCTTAAAGGTAGCTTTAAAACCGTAACGAGCCACGGCGTCTGCGACGCCAACACCAAGAGATAAAATTGAAATGCGAATGGCTGTCCATAAAAATCCGCGTTTAAAGAAAAAATAAATTGCAGCGATTGCAATAAAATACCAAGTGAATGACAGCTGAGATGCAAACTTCATGACATCATGAATATAAATGTTCTTATTATATTCGAGCGCGAGAGTAGAGGCGTCGACTTCCCACTGAAAGACTGGGATTATCATGTTCGTCATGTTGAAGAGAACTCGTGAATATGTGCGGCTGCCCACTCGGGATCATCTAAAGTTAGATCATGGCCGGCAGTTGGATGAAATTTTATTTGAGCGCTATATTTATCTGCTAGAGATTTTGAGCACCTTGAGTCGACCATACGATCTTTTAATGAATTGAGTACGAGCACCTGAGCTGAAAGACTGTCTGGTGATTTAAATTGCGTGGCTGTGGCAATCTGCTTGGCAATCGTGATTTTGCTAATTCGTTTATTTTTTGCAATATCAACATTTGCTTTTAATACTTGCGCATCTTTAGCCTTGAGGTTTGAAACCATCTTTAATATGGCATGCTCCTCTTGCTCTACAGTTTTTGCCGCGGCAGCTCTTGCGAGGCAGTATATACCAAAAGCTGATATTCGCTGAGACATTGGTGACAGATCTTGGGCGCTGGCATTGATAAGTACTAATTTTTCAAAATCGCCTGGGTAGCGGCTCACCCAGTCCATTGCGATCATTCCGCCAAATGAAATTCCGATAAGACCAAATTTTTTTTCAACACCGTTATTCTGTGAGGCACTTGTACGATGCTCTTTTAGGTATTTTTCTCGCAAAAAATCGGTGTAACCACTTATCTTAAGCGGAGGGGAAGTCCAGTTTTCGTCTCCGACACCGGGTAAATCAATCATATGCACACGATGGTTAAGAGCCTGTAACTTTTCAGGAAAATCAAACCAGTGTTTTTTTTCTCGCGCGAGACCGCGTAATAATAGCCATTCCATAAGATTAGAATTTGACCATAATTCTTAGGTAAATTCTAATGTTTAATATGACAAAACTAATTATGACCCTCAGTGTGATGATGTTCTTTTCTTCGGCCTTTGCTAGCTCGCCCATTTTGGCCGATGCAAAACTTCTAAAGAAGCTACAAATCCCCATAATCTCTACGCAAGCCGATTTAAACATTGGTTTTGCTCGCGTAAGTGAGGCCGATAAAGAGCGCATTTCTCGTACGGCACATGAAACCGGTAAGTGTGGCGGCTATCAAGAGCTAGAGCAGGTCAATGAACAGACGGTCTTTGAAGATTTTAAAGTGAGTCTGGCGCGTGAGAAAAAATATTTGAATTTTAAAAAGAGCCTTGTGAAGAATTTCAGATTCTCTCAGTTTGATCCAAAAATTCGTGATGCTGTTCGCGAAGTGAGTGACTCTGAAATTGGCAACTGGGTATCATGGCTTGCGGGTTTCGGCGGTCGATTTCATGCCTCAAGTAACCCGAACAAACACACGGTTGCTTTAGCAGATAAACTTCGTCAAATGGTGAGTGGGTTAGCTTACCCGGCGACTGTGACCTTGGTGCAGCACCGTCGAACACAACAAAGTTCAGTGCGGCTTCATTTAGAGGGGTCAACGCGACCACATGAGATAGTCGTTTTGGGTGGTCATTTAGACTCTATCAACTGGTCATATTTTGGCGATAAAAATCAAGCTCCAGGTGCAGATGATAATGCTTCGGGTTCTGGAGCATTATTAGAGGCACTTCGTGTACTTTTAAAGCAGGGTCAGCCTGAGCGCAGTATTGAGCTTATGTTTTATGCTGCAGAAGAAGTGGGGCTTTATGGCTCAACTGAAATTTCTGGTGAATACAAAGCGGCAGGTAAAGATGTCGTAGCCGTATTGCAGCTCGATATGACTATGCATCCGGGTAGCGGCGAGAATGTTATTAGTTCTGAAACTGATTTCACCAGCGCGTGGCTGCGCGATTTACTTTTAGAGTGGAATAAAAACTATCTCAACGTGAAGATTATAGCAGATGAATGTGGATACGCGTGTAGTGATCACGCTCCTTGGTACAAGAATGGGTATTCAACATTGATGCCATTTGAATCTCATACTGATAAAATGAATAGCAAGATTCATACTCCTAATGACACTTTGAATTCTTCATCGAGTTTGAAACACGCAGCGATATTTTCAAAAATTGCCGTTATTTTTGCTATGGATCTTGCCAATTCAAATATGCGACAGCCATAGTCTCAGATTGAGGCATAACTTCATATTCAGATCAAAATTGTCGGTCGTGAATGCGTTTTTATTTTGCTTAAAATAGTAAAATAAATATTCACCCTATTTGTTTTCAACAATATATCAGACTTTGGTCTAGGCTAATAAGACTTCAGATGGCACTTAACGTGCATTTGAAAGTATTTGGCAGGTTATGCGCCAAATATGAATTGGGGGAGAGATGAAGCAGCGTCAGATAATATTACAAATATTAGTCACAGCGATCAGCATGAGCAGTATTTCTTTAGGGTTGATGGGTTGTAATGGTTATGAGGCTGTTAAAGCCACTGTTGACCAGGGTTCATCAGGTCTTGATCTGCCAGGTACTGGAGACAAAGTTGACACGACAGTTAATATGGAGGCTCTTAATAAAGATTTAAGTGGAGTTGAGTCGTCACTCGCTGACGTAGAAGCCGAACTCAATCAAATTAATATAATTATGCTTGCAAATGGTAGTTCAACTTCAAATTTCGCACAAAAAAGCGTTGAGAGTGCGCTACGTAATTTGTTTGAAAAATTACTTTCAGCTGCAAATTCGACATTTGATCAAATTCATGTATTAAGGGCTGAGGTGAATACTAGAATACAAAGTCTCGATCTTAAGAATCCAGTACATGCGGCGGCTAAGATTAAATTAGAAGAAGTGCTTGTGTATTTAAATAAACTTGAAGGCGAATTGAGTGATACCTATCTCGATCTTGTAAGTAATATTGAAACTCTTGTGATTAAGGTAGACGGAGAAATAGCTAAAATGGATTCTCAGAGTCCTGCGACTTGGGCTATTTTACTTTATTGGCAACAGTTAAAGTTAGTTGCCTTAGAGTATCGAGATAAGCTCATCGAGATAGCGCCGTAAATTAAAACGGCGCCTAATTTTGACTTTCGCGCAAGTGCCGATTGATGACATAGCGAAATCGTAGATCAAGTAGTATCGAAGCGACTATAATTGATATGGCGAGCCCCAGCCATATCCCTCTGTGGATAAACCCAAAATGAAAAGCAAGCGCATAGGCGAATGTGGCGCCAACTGCCCAGTAGGCAATAAAAGTCAAAATAGTGGGGAGTTTCACATCGCCTAAACCTCTCAATGCGCCAATGTATACAGATTGAACTCCGTCAAAAACTTGAAAGAGTGCTGCAAAAATAAAAAGTTCAGATGCAATTTTGGCTACGTTGATGTCATCAGTAAACCAATACGGGATATCATGACGGCCAAAATAAAAGAAAATGGCAAACACGGTCATGGTGAGTGCCGCTGCGTAAACTGAGCTGAGGCTAATATGTTTTGCAGACTCCCAATGTTTTCTGCCAGCGGCAAAGCCAACGCGTACACTTGTTGCAATTGATAGACTCATCGGAAACATAAACGTGATGCTGGCAAAGTTAATGACAACTTGGTGCGCGGCAAGCGTGTCTGTCCCCAAGACACCCATCAGGAGTGCTGCACCAACGAAAAGCCCGACTTCAAACATGTATTGTATGGCGCTAGGTCCACCTATTTTAATTAAAGATTTAAAAGCTGCTTTTTCAATTCTGCTTGATACGAAATCACTTAAGTAGGGTTTGTAAAAGGCTTTGTTAAAAATGAATAGGGCGAGAATAACAAAAATAACGGTACGTGAGATTAATGTGGCCAGGCCGGCTCCGGCTAAACCCATTTCGGTAAAGCCCCAGTTGCCAAATATAAAAAACCAGTTCATGACCGTGTTGAGTAAAAACCCAACGCTCAACATAATTGTTGGTGGCAATGTTTTTTCAAGGCCATCAGAAAATTGTCGAAGTGACATAAAAGGAGCGATTAAGGCAAGTGAGTAGGTCATATAGCTTAAATATTCATGGGAGTGGGCTACGACTTCTTTTGTTTGCCCAAATATTTCAAGATTAAAGCTGAGTATTTTTAAAATGCAGATAAAAATAAAACTTAAACTGAGCTGACAAATTAAACCATGTTTAAATAATAGGGCGACACGAGAGGTGTTGTCTCTCCCACGAGCATGGGCAATGAGTACAGATAGACCTGAAGAGAAGCCATAGAGTAAGACTAAAAAAATATTCACAATGCTGTTGACGAATGAAGAGGCCGCGAGCTCGACAGTTGAGTGGTGCCCCACCATAATGGTGTCGACAAGGCCGAACAGATGTTGGCCGACCATACCGATCATAATCGGCCAGGCTAATATTAAGGTTTTTTTAATTTCGCTATTATATCGTGTGGTCATTGTGTGTGCGTTCTATTACGACTTGCACACGGTGTTGGTCCAGACATTTTAAATTGCGTTCACCATTTACGGTAAGGTCAGCGGTGATAGAGTTTAAGCACTTTGTTCCGGGTAATACGCGAAATGTGGTGCTCATGAGTACGGAGCCACTATTTCTACCAGTTTCATTAGGGAATTCAAAAATCTGACTTAAGCCCGATGCGTATTTTACAGAAATATTACGAATTCGTACATTGCCGCGGCAGGCTTTGGGTTTGCCGGCCAGCAAGGTGACAGTTTTAATATCGCTTGATGAACAGCTGACTCCTATATTTTTTAAACTGAGTGGGGCGTATGAGCCTACAACTTGAGCGCGCCCAGCATAAGCCAGTGGACTTGCAATTGAGAGTGAAATTATAAGCGCCAAAAATAGTCTCATGCCCTCTTAACTGAGCAAAGGTTGTGCCTGCATTTTACGAATGTGTAGTGGACTTGACAGAGGAGATCCTTCCCTTTTTTCAGGGTGCGAGCAGGAGTTCTACAAGCGTGAAATAATGACACGCTAGCTGCTATTGAAATTCTTAAAATGCCCAAGGCCGCACTTTACGTTAACCCGTCTTGATGGGTGGGCACCGCCCGCCAATTGCATGACGAGACATTATCGCAAAGCCGAGACTGGGGCATCAGTGCCCCTCTAATTTTGAATTCGCATTAATAATCCGGCCGGCTTTCAAGCACAAGACAGATGAAACAACTGAATTTCGGATTCAATTCAATTTTTGAAACCTATAAAAAGTAATGACAACATCGTGAGCGATGACATGGGCTTAAAATAAAATGACTTTATTTTGGGGAGTGATTCCCCATGCTTTATATTCGGGGTAATGCTCTTTTAGAGCTTTTCGAATTTCGCTCTCGCTCAGTACAAAAAAAGCAGTAGAGAGGGCGTCGCAAGTCGCGGCTGATAGCCCACTCACAGAGGTTTGAGCCCAGTGGTTCGGTGGTCGCAGCGTTTTGGGGCTAATAATATGATGCCATTTTTTATCTTCTGAGTAGTGCGTGTTTTCTGCTCCTGAAGAGGCTATAGCGCCTTTAGAATCTGCTTTTATTGTGAGTACTGAATGAGCCACGGGATTCCATAAAGCGATCTTCCAGGGCGTTTTCGTAGCTTTGTGGCCTTGCCAGTGCATATTGCCTGAGAAGTTGAGTAAGAAATTTTGAAAGCCCTTTTTGTTCAGTTTTTTTGCCACTTCATCAACAGCATAACCTTTGGCGACGCCATCAAATGTTACGCCCATGTTTTTTTTATTCAGTGTCACATTCTCTGAGCTAAATTGAATGGCAGATGAGTCGACAAGTGGTTTCAGCTGATCAAGTTCAGCATTGTCAGGAGCTCGATTTTTATTTTGAAACGATTTTTGAATCAACTGTAGTACGGGCAATATCGTAATATCAAAGGCGCCATCGGTATTTTGATTTGTGCTCATCGCAAGCGGAAGTAAAGTGAGCATGTGCCCACCCGAAGACTTGGGCTCTTTTGAGAGTTGCAGCTTTTGATTTCGATTTAATTTATTAATGGGGCTATCTGTTTGATAGAGACTGAGTTCAGATTCAATTTGTTCTAGCCCAGTTTGTATTTCAGTGAAAACTTTCGAATCTATTTTTTTTGCACAATTTGTAGCAATTTGAATTTCAAAAAATGACCCCATGCTGGGTAGTTTCTGATTTGTTATGCAGAGTGCGTCTGCATAACTGTATGTAGAAATAAAAGAGGCTAAAGCGATGACCCCAGCTAGAGCAAAGAGACCAACTGGTGTGACCGCGTTAAAAGGTTTTCTTGCCAAATTGTGAAGCTGTAAGCGCAATGACTTACAGCTTTGCTCCGTTGATCCAACTTTCAAGTACGGCGGCTTCAGCTGAGCCGACCTTCCATTTTGCCGGGTGCTTATCGCCGTCACTCATCACTCCACCAGCAGGTAAAAGATAGAGGATGCTTTTTGAAATATCGCCCGGGACGACAAGTAGCACGGCCTCTTCATAAGTTGGAGCGGGGTTGTCGTGGCAGCGGTCACATGATTTCACAAATGACGGTAGCAAATTGGCGTCAAAAAAACCTTTATCAAGAACTGTTGCTGGTGGTTCT
>JAGRAK010000097.1 GCA_020434645.1 Bdellovibrionales bacterium
AATCTCAATTTTTATGCTTTCACTCGCCTCAGCTCTAATCTAGAGAAAAGGCCTTGTCGTAATAGTAGCGCCCAGTGGCTTCTTTAAATATTTGTTTCAATAAATCATTCACGAGGGCACTGGCACCAAAACGAAAGAGATCTGGCGTCAACCAATCAGCACCCATTGTTTCATTGACCATACAAAGATAATGAATGGCCTGTTTAGCCGTACGAATACCACCGGCAGGCTTCATGCCGATTTTTTTACCGGTTCTTTGATAAAAATCAGAAATCGCTTGAAGCATCACAAGTGTTACAGGCAACGTCGCCGCTGGTTGAACTTTACCTGTTGAAGTTTTAATAAAATCAGCGCCAGCCTCCATTGCGATTTCACTAGCAAGGCGAACTCGGTCGTATGAACCAAGCTCTCCGGTTTCAAGAATCACTTTCAAATGAGCTTCGCCGCAGGCTTTTTTAATCGCCACTATTTCATCAAATACGGCTTGATAATGACCTGATAGAAACTCACCCCGACTGATCACCATATCAATTTCTGTAGCCCCACTCTCAACCGCAAAGTGAGTGTCATCAAGCTTGGCACTAAGAGGGGCTTGCCCAGACGGGAATGCCGTAGCCACTGAGGCAATACCAATACCGCTACCTCGCAAAGCCTCAACTGCTGTTGGCACAAGCGAAGGATAAACACAGACGGCTGCCACTGTAGGAATTGGCTCAAAAGACTGACCCGCAGTTAATGCTGCAAACATTTCCGGCGGCACCGGATACTTAGCCTTTGCACACATTTGGCGAATTCGGCCAACCGTATCAGCACCCTCTAATGAAGTTAAATCGCACATGCTCAGTGCGAGATACAGCGCATTTAATTTAGATTCTTTTTTAACACTGCGTTTAGTAAAAAAATCAGCTCTTTCGTGTGCCCCGACTTCATCTACCGGCGGGACCACAATTGGTATAGCCCGCCCACCCTCTGCTCGAATCGATATATTTCGCATATAAACTGCTCCGATTGACTCTCGTCCCCTAGAGTAGAAGGGGTAACACTTTGAACGTCTAAATGTCTATAAAATTTCAATATAATGGCGAGTTCAGCTTAGGTTTTAAGTTCCGCGGCATCTCAAGCTTTATTGAGAGCCTCTTCTTTCGCTTTTTCTTTGGCTCTCTCTCTTAAAACAATCTGATGAGCCATGTTTTCATAGAACGATTTTCGATCGACAACTCGTGCAAATAAATGAGCAATCAATGCTGATAGCATCATCGGGAATATCGAAGAATGGCGGTCTGTCATCTCTAATATCAAAACAAATGCCGTCACTGGTGTTCGCGTCAAGCCTGTTAAAAAACCCACCATTCCACAAATCGGAGCAAGATTATGAAGCCCTGGTGACAAAATATTGCCCATCCACTCACCGACAGCAGCCCCTGCCGCAAGTGCAGGTGCAAAAACACCTCCAGATGCTCCAGAAAGTGATGCTAGAAGCGGGCCGAGTATTCGACCCATTGCCACAGGAAAAGACACGGGCAACTGTTTAAACAAAATGTCTGAGATAATCTCCTTACCAGAGCCAACACTTGATAACCCAACAAAGAAAACTAAAGTTGCAAATAGTAATGACAAAATAACAATAAAACCGAGAGACTTATTAAAGTTAAATTTCAACCGGTATTTTAAACCAAAATAAAGCGCACGCCCAAGTGCCGCTCCCAAAATACCACATATTGCGGCAATCAAAATAACAGCAAACAACGACTTGCGATGCATTTCAGGTATCAGCGGAAAGCCTAAAAAAAGATATGGACCATTAAAAAGCTGAGCCACCAGACCCGCAGTTATCACCGCTTCAAGTAAACCCACACGAAAGTTCGAAACATGGTCGCGAGCGAGTTCTTCCACTGCATAAATCACTCCCCCTAATGGAGTATTAAAGGCGGCGGCGATTCCGCCAGCCCCCCCTGCGATTAACATGTTTTTTAATGCTAATTTATTACCTAACTTTACCCAGTACTCACGTATTATGTAAAAAACCGATGCTGATATTTGAATCGATGGACCTTCGCGGCCAACAGCTCCACCACCTAAAACCATAAGTGAGGCACTCAATATTTTAATAATAATCACGCGAAACGAGAGCAACCGACTTAGAATATCTTTTCGTTCAGAGCTCTCCTCTAAGGCGGCAATAACTTGCGGAATTCCGCTCCCTGCCGCTTCAGGAGCGAAGGCTCTCGTCATAAGCCAAGCCCCCACAAAACAAAGTGGTGCAATAACAAAGATGAGATACAATTGACCATCTATAAGTAAAAAGAAAACTTTTTCAGATTCTTTAAAAACATAATTGAATATTGAGCAAACTGTCGCAGAGATTACGCCACCAGCTAAATACGGTATAGATTGAAAACTGGTTTCTGTGAGCTCAACACGAAGTCGTTTAGTCGTTAATAAAATATTAGCTCTGATTCTTCTCAAATGACGAGTTCCTATCAGCTTGAGCGCCTACTGGGCGCCTAGATTTTCATCTGATTTATTTTCAGAAAAACGGCACAAGACCGTGTTATAAAGTTGCGCCAAAAAACCACTTCGAGTCAAAGGAATCAATGCCGCTGTAAAAATAATACTCAGTATAACAACTGAAAACACAAATGCTTGAATATTGTCTGCATGAGGCACACCCTTTTGCATAACGAGACTAACAAGCACTGCGGGCGCCAAACCCTTAGGCACCATAGCCGACGTGACAATCGCGTCTTGTAAACTCACGCCCTCTTTTGGCATCGAGTACCTCGTAATCCAAAGTCGCAGAAAATACACTGCCGCTACTAAAAGAATTGAAACTGTCACAATTTTGTAACTCGTGATTCGAATGGAAACACCCAAAAATATGAAGAAAAAAGTTTTGAGTAAAAAAACAATCTCTTCATAAAATTGCCCTTCGACTTTTGAAACTGTTGGAAAATTTGAGCTCTTAAATAACAACGGCAGATTAGCAAGTGTTATCCCGAACGTTAAAGTGGCAATGGCGCCACTAATACCGAGCAACTCTGCTGCACCATAGAGTATGAAGGCAAATGCGATGGTTGTGAAAACGGAGCTTGGTATTTCTCGAACTTTATTCCAAATTGAAAGCCAAAATAGTCCGCCCACAATACCAACTAAAGCTGCAAATCCGAGAGATTTTAATACTTGTAAAGATATACCGTAGACACTGATTCCTCCGCTCAGCATAGACTCTAAAAGCGCAAAAGTGAGAACGATACAAATAACATCTGTTAACGCAGATTCCATCACCAGAATAGACTCTGCCTTCTCTCCGACCTTCAATGAACGAACAAGAGGTATTACAACCGCTGACGATGTCCCGCAAAGCATGGCGCCCGTTAGAAGAGCTAAACCCATATCGCCACCTAAAAATGGCAAAGCCCCTATAGATAAAATAACAATTGTAGCTATCACAGTGGCAAAGGTGAGAAGTAAAGTCGCCCCTAAACTTTTACCCATACTTTGCAGTTTTAACTTTGTGCCGCTTTCAAATAAAATAATGGCCAGAGCAATGACCGTCATCACTGTGCCCATTCGTCCAAAGTCTTGAACCTCTGCTAGTTTAGCAATTGGACCGATGACTATACCGACAAACACCAAAATAAGAACATCAGGAATTCGCGTCAGTTGAAATAAAAACGTCAGCCCGTGGGCGACAAAATAAAAGACTCCCGCTATGAGTAAAATTGTACCGGTATCGATAAGAAGCCTCGCTAGATTAGAATTTAGGGTCTTAAGATGCGGACTCGAGCCGCTCCCTTAAAACATATCCCAATCCATAGCGAGACTCAATAGTCAGTTGGTCTGGAAGCTTCTTACGCAAATTGGCTATATGCACATCAACCGTGCGAGCTGTTACCGCTTGACCTATCCATACTGATTTATAGAGCTCACTGCGCTTAACAAGAGAACCATGACAGCTCAGCAGGCAATTTAGAATTTTGGCTTCGACCTTGCTTAATTTCTTAGATTGACCAGCATAACGAATCTCTTGTGAATTCATATCAAGCTCGACCTTTGCCAGACCACCCTTAGCTTGATCCAGTTTTCGTCTTAAGTTCGCTTTAATTTTGGCCTTAATTTCAGGAAAAGAAAATGGCTTTGCGATGTAATCGTCGGCACCGGCGTCATAAAGTTTAAGCTTAGATGCAATTTCAATATCACCACTAATTATAAGTATAGGTAAATCCGATATGCCTGCGATTTTGCGCAACTGACTGCAAAAGAAGTGGCCGTCGCCTTCTGGCATATGACAATCCACAATTGCCAGGGCGGGCTTATGCAACTTGGCTATCTCGATCGCCTGCTTACCACAGTTCGAAGATAGTATTTGATAATCAGACTCGAGCGCATCACTCAAGGTGAGTATAATATCTGGGTCATCATCAACTATTAGCAGTTTAGGTTTTGAATTTGTCAAAATCACCTCGTTTAAGAAAATCATGGTACAAATCAAATTTTATTTAGACAACTAAAATTCTTTAGCTGCGCATATTATCAAATTGCAAGGGTTGCCCGAAATCTTGTGTTTTCACAAATGCCATGCACTCCTGTAGCGCGTCAATGCTTTTTGAGCTGACTGAAAGCTTATCATCATTAATTTGTGACTGAACTTTAATTTTAGAGTCACGAATCTTACTGCTTATTTTTTTTGCGGTCTCTCGATCAATCCCCTGCTTAAGAGTGACCTCTTGCTTCATCATCATGCCGCCAATATTCTCAATATCAGAAAACTTAAGGGAGGAGATATCAATTCCACGTCGATGAAGCTTAGATTGAATGATATCTTTTATGGCTCCCATTTTGTAATCATCAGGAGCTTTATAAACAATGATTTTTTTATCCCACGTCAACTCAGCTTTACTGCCACGAAAATCAAAACGATTTTCAATTTCTTTTTTAGCTTGGTTGATCCCGTTTTCAACTTCTTGCAAATCAATTTTTGAAACAATATCAAAAGATGGCATATCGACCTACATCTGATTTAAACTAGCTGTGATATTTCGCACAAGCGTACGAGGAGATACCCTCAGCGTTTGAATTAATAATTTATTTCGTATTCCTGGAACACACAATGGTTGGCCACTATTCATTGCCTCATAGCCTGCTTTAGCCACCTCATGGCCTCCAGCTGGAGTAACATAGTTAAACAATTTGCTTTTCTGGAGCTTTGCCACAACCATAAACTCAGTCTGAGTCGGCCCTGGCGCGAGCACAGTACATGTTACTCCCGAGTCTTTCAGCTCATATGACAAAGCTTCAGAAAATGAATTCACAAATGCTTTAGACGCATAATAAGTGCTCATAAAAGGTCCTGGCTGAAACCCGGCAGTTGAACCTACATTGAGGATTCGACCAAACTTGCGCTCAAGCATAGGCTTCATAAAGTAATGAGTGAGTTCAACTAATACTCTGACATTGAGATCAATCATCTCAAGCTCTTTATTGATTTCAAGTTGAGAAAAATGACCAAAAGAACCAAATCCTGCATTATTCACCAAAAAATCAATTGCGATATTTTGCTTTTCAGTGAAAGCGACAACTTCTTTTGCTGCACCGGGTTTTGATAAATCAACAGGCAGCACGTGAACTTGAATTTCAGAATTCAATGACTTGAGTTCTTTAGAGAGCTCCTCAAGGCGATCTTTACGACGAGCGACGAGCACTACTGAATGGCCATCTTTTGCAAAGATTTTGGCAAATTCGGCACCCAGACCAGCTGAAGCCCCCGTAATCAATGCTGTCTTCATGAGTTTCTCCTGAACTAAAACTAAAGAGAAACTATAAATGAATCTGTCGAGGTTTACAAAAGCCTTTTTTGAGCCATTTTGCTTCAAACATCTGCTCCAGCTGATCTTCAGGGTACAGACCCTCAAGAACTTGAGACAATTGACTGAACTCCCCCCACTCTGGTGGTTCTAATAAGCACTCTGAATTGCCCATCACTATTTTTATAACCGTATATTCAACCCCTTGGAGTGAGACTTGAGATGCGGCCTGCATATTTCGATAGAAATTACTGACGCGCCTCACATAAGTGCCCCTATGGCTCACATTGTATTGATCAAGCGCCTTTGGGTAACTGCCAAAATGTCCCAAATAGAGTTTAAATAAAATAGCGCCATAAATTAAATTGCGATCAGGATCTTGATCTAACCATTTTTTTGATTGAGTTACGAACTTCCACTGCCGACCGCTGCCCACTTTGTTGCCCACATAGGCGGCTTTTCCAGGAGGTATCACCCCCTCCTCCCACATGTTGCTCCATTCTTTTTGCGGGCCTAAATAACACTGAACATATTGATTAAATATTTCAGGAGCACCTTTGCCATGATAGCGCTCACCAAGTAAACCGAGCTGCTCACTGACTTCGGCGATAGCTGCACCCGTCAGCTGAGTAAACCCAAAAGCCCCCGTCTGACTTCGTGCCTTTCGACTAAAGTGGGATTCTTGACTGAGAAGACCGGTAAATACGAGCGGATCAAATCCAAAACAAAATGACAATTTTGCAATTTTTGTCGGCAGATTTTCTCTGCTGAAATTAAACTCTTCACCATTTTGCTCACCGTTCTCACCTACATAGAACTGACTTTTGACATTTTTTTGTTCAGATCGACTCTGTATATGTTGATAAATTATTTCAACAATGGGCTCAAAATCAGGCGGCAATCTATCGAGCGGCGCAGCCCTCAATTGCGAAAACTGCTCGTAAATACCTCGGATGTTCGCGCCTGTATTTGTCGTAGATAAATAAAAATCAGGATCATCAATACGGCTAGGGTCAACTCGGTAACCCACATCCGTCAGCTCAGCCCAAGATGCCTGAGCGAAGAATATTAATACGAAACTGAAGAGTAACTTTTTGGTCACGATCATGAACAGATAATAACGGATGATGGTGATTTTTTACATGCCCATGAAAAATAGAAAGTATGTGTCTAAAATTTCGACAGCCAGAGTTAAGGCTCTAAATATTTTGGCGTTTTTGCAACCATGCACGCCACTCAGCCGTGCTTACAAAATTTTCTTTAGTGATTTTATTTAATGTACGCAAGGCTATAGGATGTAAACTCTTATCTTTATCATTCAGTACGCTTATAAATCCCGCCTCTTGCCCTGGGCGCGCAAACTGCTCAAGAGCTTCTAATATGTGCCGCCGCACCCAAAGAGACTCCCCCCCTCGATAATTTTCGCTGCTATAGAGCTTCTCCCAAAGTAGCCCCTGTGATTCTGTCGCATTCAGATGTCGAAGAGCTTGAACTGCCGCCGTACGCACAACTAAAGCTTTATCATGCAGCATGAATCGAGCCCACTTTATAGCCCAAGTGCGGTCTGCGTATGGTGCCACAACTAATGCCGCGTTTCGCATAAACCACTCTGAACTGCGCATTGATTGTTCTAGAAAGCTTTGTGATTTATTTTTATAAACGCGGCCATAAGAAGT
>JAGRAK010000098.1 GCA_020434645.1 Bdellovibrionales bacterium
CAGGTCCACCTGAGGCTAGATCTTTTACACCCACCTTAAGCGTATTTTTTAATAAATCTTTTAAATTTTCATCACTAGATGAAATAAAATATTTATCGGCAACCACTTCAGTTGGCGAGCTTTTAACCTGCTCAAATGCACCAAGCTCAGGCAATGAATTCGAAGTCGCCCACTCTTCTTGATATCTTTTTGATTCATATGTTCTTGTGTCGTAAACTGTGACAACTGATAAATTGTATTGCAACGGATTATTTTTAGAAAATCCATCTACAAACTTATCAATGTTATTTGAAAAATTAGATATGTGTTTAGTCATACTCGCCGAATTATCTATTACAAATATAATTTCAGCCTTTGGCTCAAAATCTACTGGTATACTCCCCGCATTTTCACTAAATGTCGCAAACTCTGGCCTTGGATTCATCAGCCAGTTTGTTTCTGTTTTTGCACAACCGACTGCTGCAATCGATATTAGAAAAAGTATGAGTTTATTCATAAAGCCGCCTGTTTTGTAGTGGCTGGGCATTTTTCTATCCTAGCCGCATAATTGTCGAGTTCATCAAGCCAAACTTCTCCGGTATAGGGAAAGTTCAAGGTATCTTTACCGGTTTTAATTTCTCCCTGCTTCTGTCTTTTCATCTTCTCTGAATCGGCCAAGTGAATTCTTTGGATCACTTCAGCTTCAACTATTTGAAGTTTATTGACCACATCTTCAATTTCTTTTAGCTCTGCTTTTGCTATTTGCTTTAATCGTTTTTGAAGCGCCTGTGAGCGAGCCGCCGTGTTGGCATACTTTGTAAGCTGATAAAAAACTTTATCGCGCTGCAAATTTCTCGGCAGATTTTTCGCTAGAGAGCCAATAAGTTCAAAATTCAGAGGACTCTTTTCAGATTTCTTTAATACTTCTTGCACCTCTTTAGAGTCTCCAGACTTTTCGAGAGCAGATAACATGGCGATTCGTGGCTGAAATCTCTCTTTGAACATTTTTGAAACTTTAAATATTTCAGAGTAGTCACAAATTTTGAGATGAGTTAATGCGGCTACGAAGTAGGGCTCAGGTCCAGTTAAGCCAACAAATGCTGACGACATTGAGGTTTGAAGTAAAGAAAGTGCTCCGGCATAATCTTTTTTTCTACCGAGAACATGCGCCTTCTCCTCTACTGCTTCAAGCCAGTAGTCAGAAGATTTTGGTATTTGACTGTAAAAACTAAAGGCCTTATCTAATTCACCCTTGCCAAAATGGCCGCGAGCCTTATTCATTAAGCTTAAATCATTAGGGGTTGCAAACCCTGACGAGCTCAATAATAAAACTGATAATAAAGCTACAAACGAAAATTTTGTCTTCATAATATAAATCCAATTGAGAATGTGGTCACAACAAGATCCATATCTCGAACTCCTGAATAAATTTGATCTTGATAGTTTTGGTAGCGAACTTCTAATCGTGAAGCAAAGTGTTCAGACAACCAGATACCGGCGCCACCACCAGCCGTCCATGTTGATGATGAACCAGATTCTAATTGAACCTGGCCATAACCACCAATCATATAAAGATCAAACTGGGCAACTCCCATATCAAACATATTGAGCTTGCCATAAACAGGGTAAAAACTAATTACAGCCAGTGTTGAGCTTTTAAGAAAATCAATATCGGGCTTTATATAAGGGTTGCCTGAAAGTTCACGTTCTGAGGCATCTTTAAATACGCGCTCACCCTCTGTCGTCAGCTGGTTGCTATAGTCTGAGTAACGAGCACCCACTGACCACATAGGATTTATATGAATATCTAAATTGCCGCCCACGCTTTGAGTGTTGAGGTATGGATCGCCACCAGCAAGAGCACTGTAATTCACTCCCAGTTCAAATCTCCAATTTCGGTCAACTGTACGATTTTGAACAACTCGAATTTTATTATCTGGGTCTAGTGCTCGCGCTTTTTTAATTAAATCGCGATTGCCACCTAGGCCATCCATTTTTTTAGAAATATCAGAGCCATGTGCTAGCGGCAACAACGCAAACATGAGCAAAGAAGATACTGTGAGTTTTGTTATAATTGTCTTCATAATTACTTCTCTCCTTGTGCTGTAGCGGCTGGAGCTGCAGAGCAATGTTTATTTTTACCTTTAATATTAACTGAATAAGTTAGAGCCTTTTCTTGGACGTCCTTACCCATTTTAGATACTGCATTAATATTAAATGAAATTTTATTATTAGCAGTCTCGCAGTCTACATCTGCTATGACCTGACAGCTCTCATAGCATTTGCCTGCGCGACAATTGAACTGTTCATTGAGCCCTGGCGTTCCCGCATTACAAGACAACTGAATGCTGACGCCTTCGTTCATTAGTAATGCCGATCTGTTCTTCATTTCGACAATCTGTTCACCCAGCTGAATAGAGTTGATCACTATTTCGCTTCGTGCATCAGACGACCGCACGAAGAGTTGCTGACTTGCCATTGAGCCGGCCTGCAATGTCATACTCTCAGGACCAGCAATAAGGGGTACGCCCGGAGCATCTGTTAAGTTAACCTTGAGAATCACCATTCTCTGAGCCGAGCGCATACCGTTATATGAATTAATAGCTTCAATGTAAAAAGCAGCTTCTATTTCTTTTAACTCACCACTTAGCAATTTTCTATTCAGGCGCTCATTGTTTCGTATCTTAACAAGGGCTTTATCTACAAAAGTACGTGCATCAAAAGTAAGTTTATATTGGTATCGTGCGCGGCCGACTTCATCAGCTCCAAGCCCACGGCCATCACGCACAGCTTCTTCTGTAATACCCATATTGCCAGTAATCTGCGCAAGTTCATTAGACGGATCAAGAGGTCCATTAAATAGATTAATTTGCAGGCTTTCAGGAGACTTTAATCCTTTTGATGCTGCTGTAAATCGGATAGTCGCTTTTTGATCCGGGTTTAAAATGGCAGCAGGACTTATTTGAATATTATCTTCGATAACTGGCACACTTTGATCTTTATTTAGCACAAGTTCAAACTCACGAGTATCAACATGACCGGCAAACTGCGCCTTCACATAAGCCGAACTCTCTGGCAAAAGCACAAATTGGAGCACAAGTTTGATTTTTCTAAAGTTTTCTGTAGAAGTCAGTAAATTTGAATCCGGCTTCCATTTCAAAGACCACACGTTAGGGCTTGATTGGGTTAATATTGATGGTCCCTCAACCATACGTAAATTATATTTCACTTCGTTAGGGTTTGAAAACGCAAGTCGAGTAGTGAATTGAATTTCTCCCGGGACTCCTTGAACAAAACTAAGCTGACTAGTCTCTTTGACATCAATAAAAAACAACTGATTTGTTGCCGCAGGATCAACAACTTTATTTTCATACGGCGGTACAGCTGTATTTAAATTTTGATAGTCTTTTAGTGGCTCGTTTTCACCGCAGCCAAAAGCTAAAGTGCTCAAAAGTCCAACTAAAATTAATTTTTGCTTCTTCATAATGCCCTCTTATCCTTGTGATAATCTTTTTAACATAAACGGATATGTCACTCGTACATCGACATTGCCAACTGGTCGCGGGAAGCGCCAAGATCGCAATTTATTTACAATACAATTCTCAACTTTTTTAGAACCTAAAGATGAATTGGCAACATTAGCTGTACTCACTGAGCCAACCGATCCAATTACAAATTTAACAGCTACACGGCCTGACATTTTGGGCTGAGACTGAAGCCCCTGCTCATAGCAATATATAACTTGACCAATATTTCGTTGAATTACGGCATTAATTTGATCTTGATCAAGCCCGCCTTCAATTAATGATTCTTCAGATAGTGGCTCAAAATATCCTGCAGAAGATCCGCCGACGCCTTGTGAGCCATAACCCGGCTTACCGCCACCCTTGCCTTTAGTTCCATATCCACCAAATCCCTGCATAGAGCCTCCACTGCCAATCCCGGCTTGAACAAGACCCTTACCTACAAGTCCTCGTTCATAACCGCCTTTGGCTGCAGCCCCACCATAACCAACACCAGGGTTGTTCGTTTTAGCATTTAAATTAAGACCACCACTGCCTTTTGAGTTTTTAGACATTCCGCCGAGCACGCCAAGAGCGCCCATGTCGCGAACACTTTGACCCGGCCGAGTAATAACCTTTTTAGATTTATTTTTATTACTTGTTTTAGCAAAGCTTTTAGTTACTCGCGTTTTATTGGCAACTTTTGCCTTGCGAACATTTTGACGAGTGATTTTCTTATGAGCTGTCTTTACAATTTCTCGTTTTGTGAAGTCAACTTTACGATTTTGCTCAAATACTTGAACAACTTGTGGCTCGGGTTGACTTGGGAAATACTTAGTTATTATAAATGCAGAAAGAATTATAACTGAAATAACAGCAACATGACTTATTGCCGAATATTTCAAAAACACCTTAAGACGACTCTCTTCTTCAGGTATCTCTTCAACCTCAGGTTGCAGCTTAGCCGCAGAGTCGGCTTCAACAAGGTGCAGGCGACCGAATTGACCTAGCGTTATACCATCTTTATTAAATTTTGATCGTGATATTTCAGTTAAAAATTCAAAACTACTCTCATCAAGTGACTTCATCTCATCAGAAGAGACAAACTCAACACGACGTGTATCTTTGTTATGAATTACAGAAAGTGAACTCGAGTTCCATGCCATTCGGCGCACAACCAATCCATTTTGATTTTCAAATATAAGATTAGTTTTTGTCATATCACTTGATTTTTTCATCTTTGCACCCGACTGCCTTTAATTCGATCATTATAGTTGGTTCTATAATCTAATAGGTCATGAAGTTCTTTTTCGTTTTCAACAGTCGCAACACCTTCAAAAGCACTCTGGTAACGACCACGTACAGAAAGTTCATTAAAGCTGTGATCTGTGCCTAATTGACTCTGAATACTCGGTGCTGCTTTACGCTTTCTTGGAGAATTTTTAACCTTGGCCTCTGCTCCCGTTGCAACCATAGCGAGCACTAAAACGGGAAGAAATAATGAAAATAATTTGTCTTTGTTGCTCATAATTGACCCTTCTCCATAGCTTGCAATCGAGCCTCAAGATAGGCCACAAATGTGGAGCTACCACGCTGCTCTTCTAAATTTTTCAATTTCGATATTTTAGAAGTATCAAACGGATCATTCACAATCGCTTTTTTAGCTGTTTCGATATCACGCGTGCGAACTGCCTTAGGCGAATACCCTATTGCTTGTTTTATAACATTGCGCTCAGAATCGATAGCCCATTTTGAAAGCAATGTGAGCTCTGAAATAACAAGACGTCTAGTTAGAGTGGTGTCACTTTTAGCTAATCTTAAAAGATCAGCATAATCTTTAGAAGACTTCCAAAGACTTTCTGCCTTTGCTTGTGCTTGTAAAGATTTGTCAGAATAAGGTTTTGCTTGTTGTAATAGTAAATTTTTATATTCTCCACGTTGCGCAACTGTTAGCCCCCGTGGAATCGGCATTTTTGATATTTCTCTTGCAAGACGTGAATTTTCTCGTGTTACGCGATTTAACGCCTCAATTTGTAGTGTAAAATCACCTGATCGCAATGCGCGGTTGGCCACTTTATCTGCTTTTGCCAATAATGCGAGGCGCTCATTCATACTCTTTTTTATTTTAGAATTTGAAACTAATGAAAGCCGATGTCTTGAAAATTCTCTATCTAATTCTCTATTCTCATCAATAATGATGAAGCGATTCAATATAGATGCTGCTGGACTTTTTTGAATTGCACGCTCTGCAAGATAAGACTTTAGGTTTTTGATACTTCTACTCTTAGCAAATGTCTCAAGAACGCTTTGCCCAAAAATGTTCGGCGTGCGTCGTAGTTGTTTTTTATGTTTTTCTAACTCGTTCCATGGATAACGAGCTTCTTTTACCATTTTGGCTCGAACTAAATTGGCACGGCTTGTGTTTTTAGCCACCTTTAAATAATCGTTATAATAAGACTTAGATGATCGACCTGAAAGTTCTGTTAGTACTGCTAACTTAAGGTATCGATCTTCGGCACTCATATTTTTTAATGAAGTCGATTGAGCCAATTTAGCTGCCTTTTTAAAATCAAGTCGCATTTCGGCAACCCAAAGACGTCGCTCTAGCGCATGATCAACGTCTGCGCTCGAAATTGACTTTAAACTTAGAATTTTAATGGCTGCCGCGTCTACAGCGTCTAGATCTTGAAGTTTTTCAGCAATCAGCATCTGATTTTTATAGATTTTAAGTTTGTCCTCATTTGTTGCGCCTATAACGGTTGCTCCAGCCAATTTCTTTAATGCTGACTTCATAGCCGAATCTGAACTTTTACCGTTGTTATAAAGTGCTGCAGACTGATTGATTGCCGACTGTCTAGAGAGTGCAAAATACTCATTGCGTTTTGACGGCACAATTTTAGCAAAATCTTTAGCAAACTTTTCGATATCTTCATGAGATTTTAAAATTGCAAGAGAATCTAGGGCTAAGTCTGCCGCATGAACTCGTGTAGACTCATTGAGTTGATTTTTGTTCATGACAAGCTTATGAAAACTATCTGCGGCGGCTCTATATTTGCCAGCCTTATAGTCTAAATAAATTATCTGATACCGCACTTCATCAGATTTATCACCATTCGGATTTAATTTTAAATAGTGGTTATAAGCTATCAACTGATCTCGACTATCTTTACTTGCCTCAGCAGATTCAATTTCAGCAAGTAAAGATCCATTTAATGTGTTTTGAAGAAACTTGGCATGGCTAGGCTCTATATTTTTTGCTTTTAGCCCATCAAAACTCTGATCCGCTGCCTGCCTATAATAGCTTGTCGCCACAGCGTTTTGACCAAGGCGTTTAGCCGTATGGGCTGTCCAGCTTAGCATTTCAACGTCACTTGAATTGTGAATTGAGTATGTTTTAAGTGCCTCTAACATGTCAGATGTTGGATTTGTCTTATTTTTCTTTATCCAAGTGTGCACATAAGATCTTGAGCGTGCTCTTAATTCATCACAGTGAGATTTATTTTTGCATTTACTTTTACTTAATTTTTCATAAAAAGATTTATAAAGCTGAACAGATTCTGACAGCTTATTTTGATCCCAAAGGTTTTGAGCTAACCTTAGTTTAATATCGAGTTCATCATCTAAACTAATGTTACCTTGTTCAGTGTATAGATTCCAAATTAATACTGAGCCCGCTTTATTGCCAAGACGATCGCATTCTTGGCCTAAGTAAAATAAATTCGCTTTTTTGTCAGACTCTGCACTTAATGTTAGCAGTTGATCCACTGAAGACTTATTTACTTCTCCGCGCGCAATAAAGGTCGCCAAATCATGCGTTAGGTCTTTACGAAAAGAAGCGTCAACCCCCGTCTTTTCGTTTAACGCTGAAAGCAGAGTGCTCTTAGCTATACTCACATTGCCGGCATTCAAATGGCACCAAGCGAGTCTGTACAATACAAAGCTTCTCTT
>JAGRAK010000099.1 GCA_020434645.1 Bdellovibrionales bacterium
AAAAGATAATATCAATCTGTCACAAGAGCTTGCAAAACTTAAAGCGCAACTCGGCGAACTCACAGAACTGAAACTTGAAAATGAGCGCCTTGGGCAATTGCTCGACTTCAAGCAAAAAAATGATATGAGTCTCAAACCCGCTCGCGTAATCGGACGCGATTTACTAACCGATTACGAAACTATTACCATAGACCGCGGCAGCCGACACGGTGTTAAAAAAGGTATGGGAGCCGTCACCATAAGCGGAGTTGTTGGCTACATTATTGAGTCTGAAGAGAACACTTCTAAAATTTTACTTATTACCGATCGTTATGCCGTAGTAGATGGGGTGGTTCAGCGCTCTAGAGCCCGCGGCATTGTACAAGGATACTCTAAGGATTCATGTACGCTCACCTTCTTAAAAAGAAGTGATGACGTCATGGTCGGTGACATTATTGTAACAAGCGGAATTGATAATTATTTTCCAAAGGGTTTTCCTATTGGCAGTGTCACCAAGGTTGTTCAAGATCAATATGGCCTAGGACAAGAAGTCACTTTGCAACCCGTTGTTAGCAATTTCAACCTTGAAGAGGTTTTTGTCGTCTTAAACGCGAACAACCAAGACTTCTCGGAGAGCAAATAGTGCGAGAGCTAGGGCTTTTACTTTCAAACTATTTAATTTTTACTTTTCTTGCGATAGCACTCGCGGCCGCCCAAGCCTCTCTATGGTTTCATGTTTTTGGTACTTTTTCAGCCCCCTACCTTTGGTTGCTTATCATTTGCTATTGGACTCTCTACCGCTCACTCACTGAAGCTGTACTGATGACTTACATCGTTGGCTTTACTATGATCACTATGAGTGGCGTCCCCTTATCGACGGCCTTTGCCGTCAATTTATCTGTATTTGGCGGGCTATTCTTACTTCGCGACCGAGTTTTGTGGTCAGGCATAAATTCTTTTATCTTGGCCAGTGGCATGGCCGCCGCGGCACTCCCCGTGTTCACTTTTATCTGGTCCAATATCCTCGAGCCGAGATCTATAAGTGATTTTCATTTTTTTGAATGGGTTTTGCGAGCACCGCTCACGGCACTTTTTGCTTTTCCATTTTTTTATTTTTTTAGCTGGATAGACAAGGTGACCCATAAAGAAGCACCGAAAGATGCAGAGTCAGGCTTTATATGAGTACTTTTGATACAGCAGAAGATGAAGTTCGAGACCTTTTACCGCGCTTTAAGCTGGTCTATGGTGTTTTGCTTGCAACTCTCATCATACTTTTTTTGCGGCTTTGGTTTTTACAAATCATAGAAGGTGACGAACTCAGAGAGTATTCTGAAAAAAATCGAGTGAAAGAAACAAAAATTCGTGCTCCACGAGGGCTCATCCTTGATCGTGAAGGGCGCATACTCGTCGACAACACAACAGGCTTTGATGCGACCATTTCTCCTCAATATGCGACGAGTCTGAATGAAACAGCCGAGGCACTCGGTAAGCTCCTCAATATCGACCCCAAAAATATAATTCGCGATGTCAAAAAGAGCCGTATTCAAAATGGGCCATTTATGCCGGTGACCATTAAAGAAAATTTAACACTTGAAGAAGCCTATAGAATTAAAAAAATTCGAATTGACCACCCCGGATTAAATGTCGACGAAACCGTTTTACGCTTTTATCCACTTGATGAAAATGGAGCTCAACTTTTCGGATATGTCGGCGAAATTTCTAAATCACAACTCAATGCGTACAATTCAAAAAATGTTGGCAAGTCCTACCTCCAGCAAGGAGACGTGATTGGCCAAACAGGTCTTGAAGATATCTGGGACAACGAAATACGTGGGCGCGACGGCCTTAGTTTTATTGAAGTCGATGCTCACGGACGAGAGTCACCCTCAGACAACAAAGCCTTCTTAGAGCTTAAGCCGCAACGACCAACCCCCGGGCATAATTTAATGCTCACGATCGATAAAGACATTCAAGCGGCGGCTTACAAAGCTATGCTCGAACAAAATGATAAAATTGGGCCTCGCATTGGCGCCCTGGTGGCCATGAAATCAAATGGTGAAATTCTTGTGTGGGTGACCACCCCATCATTTAATCCCAATAAATTTGCGCGAGGCATGACATCTTCAATCTGGAAAAGTTTAATTAATGATCCCTTTAAACCACTACGCAACAAAGTCATTCAGGATCATTACGCCCCCGGCTCTACCCTTAAACCCATTGTTGCGCTTGCGGCTCTTCAAGAAGGTGTCATCAAAGCCAACACCATCATCAATGCCCCTGGACAGATGAAGTTCGGAAACAGAATCTATCATGACTCCCTTCGCGGCGGTCACGGCGATATTAATGTTATGCGAGCCATTGAAAGCTCTAGTAATATTTTCTTTTATAAAATGGGCATCCAACTCGGTATAGATAATATTGCCAAATACGCACGAACTCTAGGCCTCGGAATCAGTACGAATATTAATGTGGGTGGCGAAGCCATTGGGAATTTTCCCACCAAAGAATGGAAGCTCAAGCGAAGAAATGGCGAAGCTTGGCAACCTGGAGAAAATCTCTCAAATGCAATTGGGCAAGGTTATGTTGAAACCAATCTTCTGCAAATGACACTTGCCTATAATGCTATTGCCAATAGCGGCAAGTACTATCGACCTGTTTTAATAAAATCTATTTTGAATGAAGAGGGCAAAACTATATTAAATAACGAGCCCCAAGTTTTACGCGATATTACGACTCCAAATGATGAAGGCGTATATGTTGAACCCCGTCACATCGCAACTGTACGTGAAGGCATGAGAAGAGTCGCCAACGGAGACCACGGAACTTCTAGATGGTGGAAAATTCCAGGTATAGAAATGGCCGGCAAAACAGGAACCAGCCAAATCATGTCTTACAGTGCTGAAGATATTTATAAAAAATGTGAAAATAGACCCGTCATGCAGCGCCATCATGGCAGCTACATTGCTTTTGCTCCATTTAAAGACCCTGAAATCACAGTGGGCGTATTTAGCGAACATGGTTGCCACGGGAATACTGCCGGAGCCCCAGTCGTACGCGATGTCATGCGCGCCTATTTTGAAAAATTTCACCCCGAATGGCTTAAGATCAAAGAGAAACCTAAAGTTGACAATACTCCGATTGAGCCTAGCGAAGAAGGAATTGAAGAATGAAATTTGACATGCAGGTTGAGGAGCGCAATTTTTTTCGTAGGCTAGATGCCAACTTAATTTTTGTCGTCATTGCATTAAACATTATTGGCTTGATCAATCTTTACAGCGCCACTCACGGAGTGAATTTAAGTTTTCAAACCAGCCTTTTTTGGCAACAGTTAGTTTGGCTGACTCTCGGCTGGGCACTTTTTTTTGGCATCACTGTCATCGATTACAATTTCTTTAAAAGAGGTGCGTATATATTTTACGCCGTAAATTTAATTGCGCTCGTTCTTGTTATTTTCAAAGGTAAAGTGTCTTACGGCGCTCAGCGCTGGCTCGATTTGGGTTTTTTCAGGTATCAACCCTCAGAAACGATGAAGCTTGTTCTCGTGCTAATCTTAGCAAAAGTTTTATCTAAAAAAAGTAAACCTGGTGGCCTCGGTTTTACCGATCTTGTCGTGCCTGGAGTCATCACGCTGATTCCTGTTGCACTGACTATCAAACAGCCCGATCTCGGAACCGGCTTACTGTTGCTCGCCGTGATGGTTTCAATGACATTATTTATAAAAGTTAAAAAGACTGTGCTTGTTACATTTTTAATTCTTGCCATGATTGCCTCTCCACTGGTTTGGAGCTTCGGTCTTAAATCGTACCAAAAAAATCGCGTCCTCACTTTTTTAAACCCTGGCCGTGACGCCAGAGGCGCGGGTTATAATAGTATTCAATCACGCATTGCCGTCGGCAGCGGCAAAATAGTAGGCAAAGGTTTTCGAAAAGGCACTCAATCACAGCTTGAATTTTTACCTGAGCGACACACAGACTTTATCTTCTCTGTATTGAGCGAAGAGCATGGTTTTGTTGGCAGCATGACCGCCGTTGGACTTTTCATTGCTCTACTTTTTATGTGTGGTCGCATTGCCTCTCAAGCTCGCGACCGATTTGGAATGTTAGTCGCCGTTGGCTCACTTTCTATTCTCTTTTGGCATATGCTAATTAATATATCGATGGTTATCGGGCTATTACCCATAGTGGGGGTTCCCCTCCCACTACTGTCTTATGGCGGATCAATGATCATCACGACTATGGCAAGCCTTGGCATCATCTCTTCAGTGGCTTATCGTAAATATCTATTTTAAATGTGTCGCGAAATCATTTCGACAATGTTTTCTTTTGGTAAGTTGCCCAATATTTGCTCAACATTTTGCCCACCTTTAAATAAAATCATAGTGGGAATGCTACGAATCCCAAACTGAGACGGGACGCCTGGATTTTCATCAATATTAATTTTCACCACACGGACTTTGCCATTCATTTCATTGGCAATCTCTTCGAGCTTTGGAGCTAGACCTCGGCACGGGCCACACCATTCAGCCCAAAAATCCACTAAAACGGGAGTTCCTGATTTTAGTACTTCTGCGTCAAAACTTGAGTCTGTAACGGTCTGCGTCCCCATATATCCTCCTAAAAATGAATACTTATAGTTCATATTGGCGCCACAATAACTTTTGTCAAGTATGTCTGAAAATATTTAGATTATTTCTATACTTAGCCGATAAGTTTTAGCATGCAAAAGTCTGACATACGCATTCTCATTATTAAATATGATCCTACTCTCGGTCGCGCCGTAGAATATAGATTAAAACGTTCTTGCTACCAAACACAACTCACTACAAATTACAGTGACTCAATTAATGCCGCGAAACTCGTCGATTTTCACGGAGTTGTCGCCGACTGTATGCTCCCACAAAAAAGTGGTGTCGACATCGCCGCAGAAATTAAAAATGAATCTGGGCATGATGTCGTCGTCATACTGACCAGCGGAATATTTAAAGACAAAGTATTTGCCCGCGATGCCATCATGAAAACAAAAGCTAAAACTTTTTTGCACAAGCCATTTGATATTGAAGAACTCATCTCAAATTTTGATGAAGCATTCGGTGATATTATTGACGGCTCTATCGAACCCCTCCATCAACTTTTATGTCGCGAACAATACTCACCGCGTGATCGAATTTCAGCTATTAATCGCACTGAGTACGCTCATGGATTTGATCTCCCTTTTATTTACAGTCTGCTGCTCGAAAATCAAATTGTTGGAACTCTTGAAATACAATATGACGAAGGTAGTGTGCCGACAAAAATTGGTTTTCATAAAGGCCGAATAGATCAAGTGCAATATCCAGACACTGAATCTTATTTTGGGGTGCTCCTCATTGAAAAAGGATTTACCACCAAACAAGAGTTGAACGAAGGGCTCAACCAGCAAAATGAAAAGCCCATTGGGCAACGCCTCGTCGACAGTTCGAGTTTAAGTCCGCACGCCATTGATATTATACAGCACGAACAAATGATTATTCGTCTTTCAAAAACCATTCAAGACACCAGTGTTAAAATTTGCTTCACTGAAGAAAAACGAAGTGAACCAAGTGTCTTTATAGATGGGATTTTACTAACACAGCTTTTAAGTGACTGGATCTGTTCTAAATTAACATCCGGATGGCTTCACACCTTCTACACGCCTTGGCTAGAAAGCCCTGTATTAAAAGGCCCTGAGTCAAATAAAATTAACTTACTAAAAGAGCTTCCTGCAGCAAAGCCATTTGCCGACTTCATTGCTCAAAACAATTGGCCGTATTCTCTTCAAAGCCTACTGGCCGATGACCCCAAAACAGAAAATGAATTTCTTCGCGCATTTCACTTTTTTGCTCTTCAACGGATGGTTGTGTTTGGATCGTCTTCAAATACCGTCGAAAACTTCGAAATCAAAACGGCTCGATTAAATAAAATTCTAGCTGGATTTGATGGCAAAAATTATTACGAAATTTTAGGCGTCAGTCGCAAAGCAAAACCAACAGAAATTAATCGCTCGTATCATGATCTCGCCAAATCGCTTCACCCAGATAAGCTACACAAAGATAGCCCCAAGGAGCTTCGAGATTTATCGCAAAACATATTCTCTAAAATAACAGTTGCTTATCAGACGCTAAATAGTGAAGCTTCACGCGCAGCATATAATAAAACTTTAGAAATGGGTCAGGCCGAAGATATTTTAAAAGCCGAATCAAGTTTTGAAGAAGCCCTGCGCTGCTTACGAAGCAGTCGTTTTCGCGAAGCTCGCAAAGCCTTTGAACGAACACTGTCTTTAAAAGGTGCGCGCAGCGACACTATGGTTTATTTTTTATGGGCATATATTAAAGAAAAACGAAATCGCGCAAATCATGTTGATGTTGCAAGTAAAGTGAGTGCTTGCTTAAACAAAGTGCCACACGAAGATCGACATAGCGCTCACTACTTTTTTGTTAAAGGGCTCTACTATGACCTCATTGGACAAGCTCAAAAAGCATACAAGCACCATCAGCATTGCCTGGCCATGGACCCCTACTTTAATGATGCAAAACGCGAGCTGACATTCATAAAGCGTAGCTTTAATGCAAAAAAATCTATGACTCTCACTGATGATCTTTCAATGGTGGTTACAAAACTATTCGGAAAAAAATCAGGCTAATCATTATTTTTTGAACAAGGCTTTAACAAACTGCTTGCGTTCATTTTCAATTTCTTCGATATCGTCTGGCTGCTCCCAGGCTCGAATTTTTTTATTGTACTCACGAATTTTATTTCGATCATAATTTTGCGCAGAGAGCTCACCCATCTCTTTGATACACTTATCAAAACGCTCTCGCCGCTTGATGCTGACGACAGAATCAGCACTCTCAGTCTTTTTTACTTTTTGCACTTCCTCTACTGGTTGACCCATGTCATCAAATGAAAGCACTTCGAGTTCTTCTTCATCTGAGCCAGCCGCGACCTCTTGATCTGACGGGACGTCAGTATGATAGGGGCTCACAATCTGACCTTTAATTTTATCGTATTTATCAAGCAGTGCCTGCTCATCGACACCGCCCAAAGTCGAAATCCCAAGCAAAAGCTTACGCGGATTCACAGGACTATCTAAAACTAGTTCAATCCCGGCGGCCTCAATATCATCACGGGCTTCATTATTTTCACTGGCCTTTAACGCAATAATACGGGGCCAACCCCGAACCTTTCGTATGCTGTGCGCCAATGCCAGCCCGTCTACTTTGCCGCTTTTTAAGGTCGTCACCAGAACCTGAGGATTGAAGCCCAGACTAAGGTCTGAGTACTTGCGCTGGTTCTGCAGCCCCTCAACATCAAACCCCATTTTTTTTAGGAGTGTCTGAAGGTAGATTAATTCGTTATAATCATCTATGACTAAAAATACTCTGAGCATGTATTAATTGTGATTTTTAAACCTAAA
>JAGRAK010000009.1 GCA_020434645.1 Bdellovibrionales bacterium
AATAATAATCTTGAGTTATTTTATACCAATGATTTATTTGCACTCTACCTGCTGCATATTGAGGGCGGCGGACATGTGAAGCTGCAAAATAGAAATGGTCGCAATACTTCATCATATATATCATATGATGGCACCAACGGTAAGCCTTGGAATTTTATTTCAAAATATATGAGACAGCAGAATATGATTTCAGATAGTTCGACGTCTTCTCAGCGAAAGTATTTAGAGAATAACCCTGACAGACAAGAAGAAATTTACGGAAGTTGTCCGTCATATGTTTATTTTAAAAAAACAATTGACCCGCCATTCGGCAGCGACAGCGTACCGTTAACTGATAATAGATCTATAGCTACGGATACAAACTATTATAAATTTAAAGGGTTACTCTCGTATGTTGTGACAGAGCGCCCAGCTGAAAATACAAATCGAAATTCGAGTTGTCGCAATCGTTCATTTCGACCGTATTCACGTTTCTATTTAGACCAAGATACGGGTGGCGCCATTCGTGGGAAGGCACGCGTTGATTTATATTTTGGCGAAGGTGAGTATGCAGAACATGCGGCTCACAATATAGTACGCCGTGGGGATCTCTATTTTTTCATGTTAAAGTGAGCGCCCCATAAATAACAATTTGTGTGTTTTATAGTCGCGGTTAATTGTATGAGTAAATTTATTTTTAGTATAAAAAGCCACGTTACGTAGTCCGGGTGCTGTGACAATGTGTACGCCTTTGCACCCTGATTTTTTTAATTCAATTATGTATTCCTGAACAAGAAAGGTGCCTACGCCTTGGCTATGAAATTCGGGGTGTGTGTTCATATGCAGGTGTGCAGGGAACTTCTCGAATTGATCAGCGAAAAGGTCATAGCTGCCGAGAAGAGGGCTTAGTATGGGCTCGGCTTTCAGGCTGTCACGGCACCCAATGAGGTAACCCATCGTTTTATTAGTGTTAAGATCACAAGCAAAGAAGACGTCATCTGGCCAGTGTTCAATATAGGGCTTGGCATATTTATTAAAAAGAGATTTGCGTTCAGGTTCATTCTCGATTGAAGCTTGAGCATTTGAGAAAAAGATATTCTCTAAATCTTGTAGGCGTTGCGCTTTATTTTGAGTGTAACTGAGTATTTCAAGGTACATTTTGAGTTGGCCCTTTTTTAAGTGGGCGAATTAAATACGGGGTATAACCAGCCATTCGCAAGGCTTCGAACAGAAAGGGTGCGGTGGCAATGGTTTGCGGCTGAATATCGTGCATCAGTATAATCCCGTGTTGGGTGCGCTCAATTTTTTCTAATGCTCGTATGTAAAGCTCTTCGGGATCTTTTATCTTCCAGTCTAAGGTGTCAATGTTCCAGTAAAATTCAAATCGATTAAAGTGGTTTAAGTAAGCTTGTAAATCCTTAGTATGGGCGCCATAAAAAAAAAAAAAAAAAGGTATGTAATCGCCGATTGTTTTAGTAATAATGTTAAATCCATTTTCAATTTCAGCTGTGGCATTTTTAAAAGAGAGTTTTCGTAGATCTTCATGAGATTGTGTGTGGTTGCCTATAAGGTGGCCTTGTGCATACTGCTCTTTTAATATATCAGGGCTTGCGCGAACACGATCTCCAACGACAAAAAAATTAACTAGCAGGTTTTCATTATCTAGTGAGGTTAAAAGTTTTCTTGTTAGAGTTTTGTGAGGGCCGTCATCAAAGGTGAAGGCAAGACCGCATTTGGGCAGAAAATCGCCGTACAAGATTTCACTCTTCTCCGGATCGACAAAGTAATCCACTTCTGGGCCGAAAGTTGCTGATTTTCGATCAGAACACTGAGTTAGTTTTCGTTCTGCAATTTGAAGATATGAGCGGCGCAGCTTATCAATTTTAAGATCGATATATTCATCAAGCTTCGCTTTTAATACAGATCTGCATTTTGAAAGTTTTTGTAGGGTATTCGAAGTCACATCGTCATAGAAGTTGATCAGCTCTTCATCTGAAAGACTATTGAGGGCTTGGCAGCGGTCGTTCTCAGAGACCTGAGCTGACATCAGGGCTGCTTTAACCTCTGTAATCTCGGCCTGATATCGGTGCCAGGACTCATGTGATGAAGATTGGTTCGAGATGTCTACAATTCGCTTGATAAGTGAGCGGGCGGGGACGGCGGCCTGAACTTCGAAATTTGCAAAAATGAAAAGAGCTGGTAAGAGTAATGCTATGAAATTTATAGTTTTAGCCTCAGGCAAGGGCACGACGTTAGAATCTCTTCTTACTTTGCAATCCAAAGGGCAACTCCAGCCACAAATATGCGCGTTAGTGACCGACAATTCAAAAGCTGAGGCGCTGCAAGTCGCGAGTCGGTACAATATTCCAGCTCAATGTATTCCCCAGCAAGAATACTCAGATTATGCGAGCTGGGATGCAGCACTCTTAGCATATTTGAATAAGCATGACCCAGATTTTATTCTTCTTGCCGGATTTTTGAAGAAAGTGGGGCCGAAAGTACTGAATAAATTTCATAATAAAATGATAAATAGCCATCCGAGCTTATTGCCTAAATATGGGGGCAGGGGGATGTATGGTCAAAATGTACATGCGGCAGTTCTTGCTGCTAAAGAATCAAAAAGCGGAGTAACAATACATTTACTAAATGAGCGCTTTGACGAGGGGCCTATATTAAAGCAAGTCGAAGTGCCTGTTTTGGAGGGTGACTCAGTCAAGTCACTTGAAGAGAGGGTAAAGGCCGCAGAGAAAAGCGCACTTGTGGATTTCTTAAATAGTCAATATTTTGAACAGTGAGTATTTTTTAAGACAAGGACTTACACAGATATGGGAAAATTTTTTTCAACACTAGTAGTTTTGTTAATTTTAATTAGCGGTGGATATGCAACATTTCGATATTGGCCGTATATTTTCTCAAAAAATATAACGGGCGTTATTTCTGATGTGCAGCGGGTGACGCCTCCAGCTGTCGTTGTTGGCGGTGGCGAAAACAATGCAACAGCGAGAGAGATGTTTTCTTTTGCAATTGCTATAAAGCAAAAAAATGGAGAAATTGCGACGGCCTCATCAGAAGATAGACAGTGGGCTGTTGCTAAACCGGGTCAGTGTGTAGAGGCTAAATTTTTTCCCTATCCGCCATGGAAAATTGAAAATGCCGGCACCTACTACGGTGCACGATTAGTTCGCTTATATGTATGTGAAGAAGGGCGCTTGGTTGATCCAAATGTTATGCCTGAGGCTCCCGTACCTAGTGCGGAGGGACAATAGTCGAGAACCCAACTATTGTCTCTAGATCTAGAGTTAGAATTCTGTAAGGCTATTTTGTTTCGGTGAGTTGTGACCTAGAATTTAAGGTATGGATCGGCGTGGTTTTTTAAGTAACTTGGCATTTGCTACAGGGGCGGCTTTCGTTGATGGTGAGACCATCAAGTCAATCGAAGGCTTTTCGCATAAAGGTGGGTTGAGTATTTTGCAGGGTTTCACAGATGAAACCACAACTCAATTCACAGTTGATGTTCCCAAATGCTTAGACGTTCACTATCATGTGTTCGACTCTGTAACAGGCAAAACCTTTGACCCGATAAAAATTGAAACAAATTCGTATGGGCTCTCTTTATACAAAGTTCAGAAAATAGTATTCAAAGATCTCTATTTAAATAATGGTTTTGAACTTATCGTTCAAGATGATCGCAAAAACGTAATTGATCATAGGCAATTTAAGACCTTAGACACAAGCAGAACAAATATTCGAATTGCGATTATGTCATGCATGCTAGACTTAAACCCGCATCGAAATGAAATGTGGAAGTTGGTCGATGCAGCAGAGCCTGAATTGCTTTTTATGCTCGGTGATAACGTATATGGTGATGTTTACGGTAAAATTCACGGGCCAAGATTTTTATGGATGAGATATTTGACCACGCGCCGATCACTAAAGCTTTATCGTAGAAAAAAATTGATTCCTGCAATTGCGATTTGGGATGACCATGATTTCGGAAAAAATAATTCGAGTGGATTTTATAAACATAAAGAAAAAAGCCTACAGATATTTAATAGTTTCTATGCACAACTGCCAATTTCACCGAACTACCATCGTGGCCCGGGCGTTTCGAGTTCTTTCACGGCATTCGGTCATAAATTTATTTTTTTAGACAGTCGTTATTGGAGAAAAATGCCAAATTCATTTGATAAGCAAGGATATCTTGGAGATGAACAAATGGCATGGCTCGAAGGGGAGCTTCAACACAATCAAAATAGGACATGGATATTTCAGGGCAGCCAGTTTTTCGGCCATTTCAAGAGCACAAGCGGTACATATGAATCTCTTTCGCCAAATGAACTCGCGCACTTTTCTAAAATCGTAAAAGCTCACGACAAAGAAACTTATTTTGGTTCTGGTGATATACATTTTACTGAAGTGACCCGTGCGCCGCGCAGTTGGCTGGGTTTCGATACCGTAGAAATTACTTCAAGTAGCTTGCACTCTATACCGCGTTTAAAGTTAGAATCACGACCAGAGCGAATTGTGGGCGCAGCAAAAGAAAATTTTGTTGTACTTGATATTACGCCAGATGGATCTCTTCTTGCCACTGGCATAGGCCGCGGCAAGAAGAAGCATTTCGAGTTTGATTTTTCTATCTAGATTCGATGGCTTCTATGAGTTTATCAAATACTAGCCCATTGAATTTTCAATAATAAGTAAAATGATGCCTATAATAGAGCCTCCGGCAATAATCCCAGCAGCAATAGTTTCTTGATTTGCGACAAAAGCTCGGTGTCCAAAACTGTTTACGTCTGTGCATTTTTTCTTACATGCCCAGAAGAATAAAGCTCCAACCGCCATTGCCCAAGCGTCAGGAAAGCGCAAAACAAAAGCTAAACCCATGCCGACGCCTGAAATCGGAAACTTTCCGCGCATACGCTTATTTAAAACTTCAAATACAATACCGAGTACCGCTCCTATGATTACAGCGATCTGCGCTGTCGGGTGAAGTACGCTCAGGCCGGTGGTGAGTGCTTCTGCCACACCCTTCCAGACAACAGTGGCGGGCATAGGCATTTTGTCAGAGGTGAGTATCGATAGATCACCGTGAAAAAGACCATAGAAAACGGGGATCGCAACGAGTCCGCCAGCAAAAATCCCGAGCACGTGACCGACAGCTTGATGACGTGGTTTACCGCCTAGCATGTAGCCGGGCTTGATATCCATTAAAAGATTACTCGCATTGAGTGAAACTTCTGAGGTGATACCAGCAGTCATCAAATTTGTGGGAACATTGCCGGGTGCGAGCACGCTATATGTAATTTGAGTCAGTTTGCCGAGAGCTCCACCAGGAGTAATAGCCGTGAGACCGGTGGATGTGACGGCAATCAATGTAAAAACAAAAACAAGAGGAATCGCGATCAAGCCTAGCCAGTAATGAACACCAAACCATGCGTGCCCCATGTATACTGTGATGGCGCCAACGATGGGTATGCCCACAACAAATATCCACATCGGGAGTTCAATGTCTTTTAAAATATCAACTTTTTTATTTTCTTTCTTTGCAAACATGCTCTTAAATGAGGCGATTAAAATTTCGGGTTTTGAGAAAAAAGCGTAGAGAGAAGATGTTGTCATCATCGCAGCGCCTCCCCAGAGTGACCACATCGTGATGGCTTTAAATTTGGCCTCAGGGATAACCCCCTGATCAATCATGATGGGCGCTAAAATAAAATAGTTCAAAAAGCTACCAAGTAAAATAGACATGGCGGTTTTCATATTCATTAGTCCACCAGTGCCCACCATCACAATTGAAGTGTCCCACTGTATAGTGAGATCTTTTAGTGGTGTGCCCATAATTTTCGGGGTCACAAATTTATAAATAAAGTCATCCCAATATGAGGGTAGCGACAAGAACCCAACATGCATAGCGCGCATGATGCCTTCACTTCGCATAAGTTCAACAAGTGCAGACGCGCCGGCGCCACCCATTAGAAGTTTGGCTTTAAACATTCCCTCTTTGCCAGAATCAGAATGCAAGTTATCTAGAACCACACCCGCAGCATAACCCTCAGGGAACGGCAGTTGATCTTCATTGATAAATCGTTTTTTAAGCGGAAAAGCAAAAAGAACACCAAGTAGTGCAAGAACGGCAACCCAGCAGAATGATTGCCACATTGGAATAACTTGTCCTGTAACGAGCATGTATGCCGGCATAGAAGCAATCATGGGAGCGGTCATGTATCCAGCGCTTGTCGCAATAGATTGCATCGCATTGTTTTCAAGTACGCTCATTTCTGTGCCCAGTTTTAATTTTGATATAAGCTTAAATAGTGCAAACGAGAGAACAACCGATGTGACGCCAACGCCGAGAGTCCACCCCGTTTTAATTCCGACATATAGATTTGTAAGGCTGAGAACTCCACCAAGCAACATGCCTGTGACTGCCGAGCGAAGGTTGAGTTGCGGCATATCACCTTTATAAACATTTTTCAGCCACCACTGATCTTTTTCTTGTAGCGTCATAGTGTGGAGTTGATCGTCTGTGAGTTCTTTAATGGCCATGTCCCCTCCTGGAGGCTGAAATTCAAGGGCGCAGATCATCATTTTATCTGTGGGGTGTCAATCATACTAAACATATGCCGCTGGCCGAAAAACGGTGTAAATTAATTCGATAATGTGAGGTGAAAAGTGAGTACAAAAAACAACGCGTTCGCTCTAGTTTTTCTTAGTTTTTTTATAGGCCTTTTTCTGACGGCCTGTTCATCAATGTCGACACTGCCTGTTGAAGACAATGTTAAAGTTTCTCGCGACGAGGCTGATGAAGATTGCAAGTTTTTAAGCAAAGTAGAAGGCCGGTCAATAGACGCCAAGGCTACAGAAGAAGATGTGCTAAAAGATCTTCGTCAAGAAGCCGCTAACAAAGGGGCTAATTTTTTAGTGGTTGAGCAATACTCAGCAACGGGCACAGCGGTTACGGGCAAAGCATATAAGTGCCCCTAAATGCATCTGCACGATATAGCTCTTACCACTATTGCTTTTTTTTCGGAGCTGATCGGGACGCTCAGTGGTTTTGGTTCATCGACGTTTTTTGTGCCGACAGCTATTCTGATTGAGCGCTTTCAAATGGTGCTCGCTTTAACGGCCATACTGCATAGCTTTGGCAACATATCGCGCATCTTTTTATTTAGAAAACATTTTGATCGCAAGTGGTTAATTCGATTGGCCATCCCGTTTTTTGTATTTACTGGTGCCGGCGCACTGTTAACAACCCAGTTGCCAGTTGAATATGTTAAAAAAACTCTCGGGATCATATTGATTGTGCTCGCTTTGGTTTTTTATTTTGGCAAAGATATTTTGAAGCATCTACCGCCACAGGTGGCCGTATTATTAACAGCAGTGTCTGGTTTCTCTACTGGTTTTGTGGGGACGGGTGGTGCCATCCGCGGATTAGCACTAGCAAGTTTACAGATGCCCAAGAACACTTTCGTGATCACCTCTGCAGCAATTGACGTGGGCGGTGATTTGTTGCGGGCGGGAATTTATTTAAGCAGTGGTTTTATGGATTGGAGCCACTGGTTTTATATCCCATTACTTGGTGTGGCGGCCTATGCGGGCTCAAGAATTGGTCAAATATTGCTGAACAAGATCAATCAGCAGCAATTTGAAAGAATCGTGATCGGCTTTATTTTAATGAGCGGTGTTTTAACACTGGTGTAACGCATTTATCGGTAGCAAAAAAATTAAATTTTAAAAAAATCCACCGAAAATGCGGCCAAGGTTTCTTCTTTCGAATCGCGAATAATATTTTTCGCGTCGTTAATGCTTTTTACTAATTGAGATTTGATTTTTAAATAGTCGTCTTCTGATAGGGTTATGGCAGATGAGTAGTGAAGGTCTCTTTGAGTATCTTCGCGGTCGAGAGATTGAATAGCTTTCATACGCCAATTTGTGTGAAATTTAGAAATAAGTGGAGAGTCACTGCCGAGATGTATTCGACTGGTGCCGATGCGGTATTCATTTTTGTTTTCAACGACAAGGCCAATTTGAACCAAAAACTCCAGTATCTCCGTGGTTTTTTTCAATGAAATATTAAGATGATCAGAAATTTTTTCGCGAGTTTGAAATTCAGGAATAGTCGTCATGACATGAATGGCGCCATATAGCCAAGAACTGTAAAATGTGGCTTGGTCAGCGGGCAGAATCTCAGCTTTCACTCCCAACCGATCTTTTAAGAAAAGTCGTTTCTCTTGGGCGGCAGTGATTTGTTTTTTTAAACGCTCTTGTAATTTATGAGATCCGGCTCGGGCATAATGTACAAGCAACATAAAGTACTGCGCTTTATCTTCAGTGTGGCCGAGATAATCATTCATTTCTTCAGCTTGTTCTGCGGTGAATTGTGAGCTCCCGCTAATAACTTGAGAAATATGGGAGACCGGGCACCTGATGGCCTCAGCCATCGCGCGCCGAACTCCGCGTCCGTTTTTAGGGGAATGCTTAATAAAGTGGAGCAAATAAGCTTTATAATCAGTAAAATCAAATACGTCTTTATTCACATATTCCCCATAGTTATGAACATATATTCATAAAAGATGAATAAATCAGATCATATTTCATTAATTTAATCTATCAGTTAATAACGCAACGCGCTAAGTTGGTGCCTGATTTGCACTTAACGAACAAAGGAGAATTTTATGAGCACGTATTTTAATAAGGCGCGTTTAGCCAAGGCCGCTGTGACAATAATTGCAGTGTTGAGCTGTTCATCGTCGTTTGCTGGCGGAGATGGTAGCGGCGGATCAGTGACTAAGCCAAAAGCGGAGTCTGAAACTTTTGGTAACAGAGGCGATATTAGTCAGGCGCTCAAGCATGCGCCAAAGATGATGCAGCTCTATATGAATTTCTTTGAAAATGTGGAGTGGGGTTTTTCTAGTGGCTCAGGCCGAGTCACACGCGAAGACCTTATTGAGTTCGTTGATGGCTTCGTGTTGAAACCCAACTATCGTCAGTATTTGTCGGCAGACCGGTTAAAGCCTCAAAATGAGGCCTGTTTGTACACTGACCCCGCAACAAAAGTTGTTCATAAGGTGATTGCTTCTACTAAAAACGGGCAGATTTGTTTTAGTATCGATCTTGCGGCCGAAGAAAATTGGTCGAGTCATATTACTCAAAAGAAAATTCTAAATATATACGCACATGAGCTCGCTCATATAATGGGGGCTGGTGAAGATAAAAAGGGCGAGGCCTTGGCTGCAATGTTCGGTGATTACGTTGAAACGCTCATTGAGGATCGAAAATATTATTTTGATATTACCAATGCCGTGCCTAGCTCCGATCTGCTAAAAAATTTTTTAGAGGATGCTAAAATCATTGCAGAAAAAACTTCACAAGCCAGCAGCTTAACTGAAGTCTGTATGAATGCCATGGCACTAAGTCATATTATTCAAGGCGTGCAGGAGGCTTATTTCGATAACCCGTACTCTTCAATAAATACGCCTTTAATAGATTTAAAAGGGGTAACAAAGTTGCAGCTGGCGAATATTCGTCTTTATGTTGTTCAAGATCAGTGCATAAATGGTAAATCTGTTGCGATTGGTAAAAAGCAGCACCCATATGATCTGTTAATGTCGGGCGACTATTCATTTCTAGATTACACCCCTCGAGTTCGCGCAAGACAAAGTCAAAAAGTTAAAGAATTGCGTAAAGAGTATTCGTATCTTTATAAAACGGTTGATCCTGATACTAAGCTGGATTTGATATCAAACTTAAAAAATCAAATAGACAGGGCTTGGTGGGAATTTATTTTAATTGAAGACGATATCACGGCGCTTGAAAAATTGATGAAAAATGATTGAGCATTGCCTCAACACTAATCTCGCCTGATGCTCACCAGGCGAGACGAGAATTCACTTTATTTCTAAATTCTAAAATACATGTAGTGAATAAAATGCAATGTTACGAGTTTCTGGTCAAAATTTGACCTAGGTTCATATTACGACGATTCTATTAGAGATCTCCGGGGGGATGTATCATGGGGAAGCTCTTATTTTTTATTCAAGTCGTTATTGTATTTGCAAGCTTCAGTGTAGAGGCCTCTGAGCAAACACTCTACTCGGTGACTTTGCCCGAATTGAAGCAGCAAATCCCGGCATGTGATTCAAACAAAAAAATAGAAGCTTATGATAAGTCGTGCAGGGTGGCGATACATCGTTATTGCATAAAAGTGGCGGGTAAGTCTTCTGGCTTTGGGCCAGTGAATTTCGAGGGTGGTCGTTACAAAGTTGTATGCTCAAATGAATTTCAACCTGTTTCAACAACTTGGCAGCAGGTGAATCATTTTCTCGGTGGGTGTTCGCCCAAAGATAGCAACAATCTAAGATGTCAGGTTTCGATAAGTCGGTTTTGTAAAAATAATGGCACGACTAATAATTCAAGCACATACTTATCAGGCTTTGGCCCCATAGAATTTACGAGCTCCGCTTTGCATATTGCTTGCGTAAAAGCCCAGAAGGCCACATTGCTCGAAGCAGAAAACTCAGACTTAAAAGGTTATCAAGATTCTTGCAGTGACCCCCGCAGCTCAGGTCTTGATTGTGCCAAAGCATTTCATAAATTTTGTCGTGCGAGCGGATTTAAAAGTGGCTCTGGGCCAGCTGAATCAGATGGTAAAACGTCTCAGATGTTTTGCGTGCAGAGAGAAAGCATAGACCCAAGAATTTCACTTGTGCATGCTCATGGTGCTTACCCAGATCTTGGCAAATACAATGATACTTTTTTAAATTACGGCGCGAGTGTTGTGCAATTTATTGGGTTTCAGAGCATGGAGGTTTTACTTAACTCTAAAGATGCTTGCCCACAGGGTAAGAGTGAAGATTATTTGCGAGTCCGCCCAGATGGTTACTATCGAAACCGTGAGGATTGTGAGCAAAATTACCAGAATATGACAGAGATGGCGCAACGAGCGGGCTTTCAAGGCATACTCAATCGTCAATTGAATACTTTATTTATATCCAGTGAAACGGGTAATCCCGCAACTATTACTTCGCATTTTATCGCGGGTCGCTTAGATGCAGCGGGCAACGTGAGGCCAATAGCTAAATTTGAATTAGACCGACTTTACCTCGAGCATTATCAGCTCGCCGATTATCTGCTGACGAGACCAGACAACAAGATTAAAAAAATAATTCTCCAATCGACTAACGAAATGGATTGGCAACTTCTGGCTTCACATAATGGTGTTCAGCCACTTGGTAAGCGACGTTGTCTTGCGGTGCAGCCGCAGGCGATAAAAAATGCCGTGTTATATTGGAACACAATCCAGACGGCAACAGACGCTGCCAAAAAAGCCAACATCGGCACATCTAAACATAATGGGCTTAAACTGTATCACGCGTGTGAGGTGAATCTTGTGGCAAAGTCTTACCAGCAGAGGGGCTCTGTGCTAAGCGCGAGTGAAGATGTTATACCTCAAACGGCATGTGATCTATATGGGTATTCAGCTTATGACACGGCTTTAGGCGTAGCAGAGTCTTGTAGTCAAAGTGTGCCGTATCCTAGTTTTCAAGAAGCAGTGAAATATTTAAAGGAGCAGATATCTAAGGGTAGTTATTATGGCGATTATTCTGGTGAGCGACTGTACATCAGTGAATTTGGAATTCCAGAAAATGCAGTGAGTTTTAAAGACCCTGTAAAAAGAGTGAATTTAATTAATGAAGTTCTAAGGGTTGCGCTAGAAAAAGAAAAATTGTCGTATTTTAACTATTGGCAATTGTATGATGGTGATTGCGACCCACAGTCTATAAAGGTCCCGTATCAAGTCGATTACGCGAAATGTTCAGGTTTTGCCGTCATGAGACCAGACGGAAGCCTAACGGATGCGTTTTTAAAAGGTCTATCTCAGCGTCGAGGCCAGTAATATTCATAGATCATATACCGACTGATTAATAATGCGGCAGGTCAGTATCGGCAATCGGCCACACTCGCTGATCTGCATCATGATTTATCCTTAAAATCTCTGTCATAATAACTCGATAAATTAAAACTGAAAGTTTTTAACATCTTGAACACACGACAGAAGAGGTATGTATGAGAAAGATATTAGTTGGGCTTATTAGCGGGAGTATTGCGGTAGTGGGGCACCTGGCACTTGCTGCTGGGGATGCTGCCGCAGGTAAAGCAAAGGCCGTCACTTGTTTTGCTTGTCACGGTGAAGGAGGAAACAGCACAAATGAAGCGATGTTTCCCTCACTTGCTGGCAAAGATGCAAAGTTGATAGTTGAAAAATTAAAAGGTTATAAAGACGGCACGATAAAAACGCCAAACGCTGTGATGATGAGGCCTAACGCGCTTACTTTAAGTGAAAAAGACATGGAGAACTTGGCGGCGTATTTTTCTTCACAAAAACCAAAAACGAAACCAAAGGGTAAGGCCTCTGTTAGTGCACCAACTTCAAAGTATGAAGCGGCACCATCGGGCATAGACGCAAAGACGATCATTGGTAGTAACTTACCTAAAGAGCTTCGCATGACCGGTGCGGAGTTTGAAAAAGCGAAAAATATTTACTTTCAGCGCTGTGCGGGCTGTCACGGTGTTCTTCGTAAAGGTGCGACGGGTAAGCCGCTCACTACAGATATCACGCGTAAACTAGGTACAGATTACTTAGCTAATTTCATTAACTACGGGTCGCCAGCCGGAATGCCGAATTGGGGTACCTCTGGTGAGCTTTCTAAAAGTGAAATCAATTTGATGGCCAGATATATTCAAAATGAACCGCCTCAGCCTCCAGAGTGGGGAATGAAAGAGCTTGCTAGTTCTTGGAAAGTCGCCGTTCCTGTAGATAAGCGTCCGAAGAAACAAATGAACAAGTTGAACCTTAAGAATTTATTCTCAGTGACTTTGCGTGATTCTGGTGAAGTTGCACTTATCGATGGTGACTCTAAAGAAATAGTAACAATTATTAAAACAGGTTATGCAGTTCATATTTCACGACTATCTAATTCTGGTCGCTACTTATTTGTTATCGGTCGAGATGCAAAAATAAATTTAATCGATCTTTGGATGCCTGTTCCGAGTACAGTGGCTGAAATCAAAGTTGGTCTTGAGGCGCGTTCTGTTGAGACCTCTAAGTATAAAGGTTATGAAGACAAATACGCTATTGCGGGCTCTTACTGGCCACCTCAGTTTGTCATTATGAATGGTGATACATTAGAGCCACTTAAAGTTGTATCGACTCGTGGTATGACTGTGGACACTCAAGAGTATCACCCAGAGCCTCGTGTGGCGGCTATTATTGCCTCTCACCAAAAGCCAGAATTTATTATCAATGTAAAAGAAACTGGCAAAGTGATGATGGTGGATTACAGCGATATTAAAAATTTAAAAACCACAGTAATTGAAACTGCGCAGTTTTTGCATGATGGTGGTTGGGATCGTACTCACCGCTACTTCTTATCTGCCGCAAATAAATCAAATAAAATAGCGGTGGTTGATTCTAAAGAGAGCAAGTTAGTAAAGCTTGTAGATGTCGGCGCGATTCCGCATCCTGGGCGAGGTGCTAACTTTAAAGATCCAGACCACGGCTATGTTTGGGCAACGGGTCACTTGGGTGACGCTTCGATTTCTTTGATTTCTACAAGCGGCAAAAAAGCATGGACTGTTGTACGCACGCTAACGGGTCAAGGTGGAGGATCACTATTTATTAAGACTCACCCTAAATCGAATAATCTTTGGGTGGATACAACGCTTAATCCTGATCCTAAAATCAGCCAATCTATTGCCGTTTGGGATATTAAAAATATAGACAAGGGCTTTGAAGTATTACCGATTGCAGACATGGCCGATCTTGGCGAGGGTCCAAAGCGCGTGGTGCAGCCGGAGTACAATCAAAAGGGTGATGAGATTTGGTTCTCTGTATGGAACGGAAAAAATCAAAAATCAGCTCTTGTTGTGCTAGACGATAAAACCAGAAAGTTAAAGAAAGTGATCAAAGACGATCGCCTTATTACTCCAACTGGTAAATTCAACGTCTACAATACAATGCACGACATTTACTAAAAAATATTCTGCTCACATAAAAGCCAGCTTTAAACGAATTCAAGTTTAACAGCTGGCTTTTTTTATTTGGCGGAGAGGAATCAAAAGCGCAACTTGAATTTAGCCTTGATTACTCATTCAGATTGATCTCGTACCCAGTTGTTGATGCTACCTCGGGGATGGAGCTAAACTCATCTTTCCATTCATCAAATTCGGACTGTGAATAAATAAAAACATCGGCATCAACACGCGGTTAAATGGCTAATGCTTTGTGAAACCAGGGCATGTATTAACCCAGAAACTATTATTACTGACGCATTTTTTGGAATTACAAATGGAATCTAAAGTAAGTGCTTCGTAAGTTACCTTATGATTACCCAATACGTCAAACGGAATAGGCGCAGTTTGACCTATTGGGTTTTGAATGTCCAGTTTCAACTCGTCTCGAGCGCAAATTTTTACTTGCGATTCTGACCGTAGTATTTCGTCTATATTTTGTGCTTGAGAATGGCAGGTGTCTCTATCCTGATTTGTCGATACCATAATCTCTAGTACCTCATTTTTATCATTTAAAACGTACATGAAATACTGATGCCTCCAATTGTTTTCTGCCTCAGCATTTAAGAAAAGACATTTCTGTTGTACGCGATTTGAGCGTACTTGAATGACGTGAAGATCGTCTGCTTTGGTATGAAACGTTTCGATATTAAAAACAGGCGCAGACTGACATCCTGTAATAAAAAGACAAAGCGATAGTACGATCGTACTATTTTTTAAGTTCTGCATGGATCTTTCAGATCTTTTTGTCGAATTCCTTTGAAAATGAAGTCTTTGGACTCGCCATTAGTATCTTTCAGAATTTTTAAGGTTTTCTTTGTGATTTGAGCAATGCCCAACGCAATTTTTCTGTTATTTAAACGACGCAGATGCCGATCTAGTATTGTTATTCCCGTGGGATCCTTTTCGCTTATAGGAACATGCATGGGGTGTTCGCGAACTGCTGTGACTTTTTTCTTAGGTTTTTTTGACATAAACTCAATTTATCTACTGATTTATGGTTTATCAATTATTTATGAAAACACGTGGTTCCGCTATTCATTGCCGAGCACATCATACTGAATCCTGAATACAGTTAACAGCATCCTGAATACAGAATTAAACTGGCGGAGAGAGTGGGATTCGAACCCACGTTACTATTACTAGTAAACACGCTTTCCAACCGCGTTCCAGGCGTAGCTGCCTTCATTTAACATCAATAATATCAACCCCCTGCAAATCATTTCAATCACATAGAGTTGATGGACTTTGATTTGTTTATATGGATTTTGATGTGTTTTTACACTGGTTGTTCACCTGGCGTACACCTGAGACTTGGTTGTTGGCGATCGTTCAACCCACTTACTGATTTGGGTGTGGCCGCAAATCCTCAAACATCGGTTTTTAACTATGGTTGTTCTATATCATGACTCAAGTATGGTTGATGGGAGTGTACCTCCTGGCGACTCTTATATTGAGGCAACAACGTTACAATTCATTCTGACTTTTTTCGTTCAATCCGCTGAAGTGTGACTCGCACATCGCCGCTGAATAGTTCGCGCAAAATTTCTTCGCTCTTGGCTTCATGAGGGTCGGGTTCACCATAAGCAAGTTGATAAACTGAAACTTTAAGGGCATGCGCAACTTTCTTAAGATACTCGAGCTTGATGTTGCCTCGCCCGACGGTCCAGGCGTGAAGAGTGGATTTATTGATGCCGGTTTCTTTTGCTAGACGGGAAAGAGTCCAGCCTTTGTTTTTTAAATGATGTTTAAGATTTTGGCTAAAGTTCAAAGTGGACGCCTCCAGTACAACGAATCGGAAAATGTCGCGGCATGCTGAGGTAAATCTACTTTTATGAACGGATAGTTCATTATTATGAACAGCATGGGTACTTGAATTGTATGAATATTTTCAAGCAGCAAGTTGGAGCTTTGAGATGCGAATTGGCCGACATATCAAAATCGTAACGCATAGTAGTATATATTACAAGTATAAAATATAGGTATATTATGGCCGCAGGAGGTAAATTTAAAAATGCAAAAGAAAAAAATTGATTCGCATAAAATTATGAAGAGGCTTGAGAGTAAGAAGTCCGACCGGCAGAAGATTACACTATATCTTTCAAGGCAGCTCTATGAAGATCTAAAGAAGAAATGTAGGGACGTAGCGCCATCTCAGATTATAGAGGAGCTTGTCAGAGAATTTATCGCAGGCTTAGATTAGGCATCGGTAAAAATGTATTAGATGCCGCTCAATCTATAACTTTATATTTTTGAATAGTTCGGCAGGTTGAATATCTAGTGCTTTGCAGATCATAAAGAGATTATGTAGATTCCAGTTTGGGCGCTCGCCAGTCTCGATCCTTTGCAGCTGCCGCCAGTTTATCCCTGCTTTTTCTTCACACATTTCAAGAGTCATATTTTTTGACCCGCGCAAACGGCGAACTTCCTTGCCAAGGTTCTCGGAGAATTTGACGAAGGGGCGTCCATATTTGTGAACAAAATCTTTTTTATCGCGCTCATTCATATGAACGAGCATTGACTCTTATGCCGAATATGGTTACCCCGATTTCGGCATATGAGGGAGCAAGATGAATGGATCGGGTTATGGTAGCTGCGCCGTGGTGGTAGTTGCGACTAAGAGAAATTTGGTTCTGTTGTTGTTTTGCTATGTCAGCAGGTCACTCAAAAGGCTATTCAGGCGCTTTCTTCTCGAAATGGTCAAGGTAACAGTCAGACGAAAATTAGGATGCTATTTGATGAGGAAAAGAGACGAGGCGGGCCTATCAATCGAAGAGGCCTACCATAAAACAGGTGTGTCGCCATACATTATTCGCAGCACGGAGCGAGCTCTTTATTCGATCCCGCTTTGTGAGATGAAAGCCTTGATTGAGGGGTATGGAGCCGACCGGTTTCAGTACGTAATGTTTATCAATTATTTAGGTGCGGCCATTCATAGAAAGAAACAGGCGATTGATAAAATTTTTGGACTGGCGGGGCGGCCAGTTTGAGTTTAGAAAAAACTGTTAGCCGAGAGACCAGCTTCTGGTGTCTGTATCTTTTGGGGGCTGTGAAATGTTGATTAAGGTTATTTCTTTATCATTTGATTCGGCCTATGGCGGCTTTAATGACGAATTGGTCAGGGAGTTTTTGAAAGACAAAGAATTGATTTCTTTTAAAGAATATTTCTTTGTTCGAAATGACATACCTTATCTCACATTTGTTCTGAGTTACTTTCCTCATCGTGTGGAGGTAGATCCAAAGTTTTCGGTCAAGGAGAAAAGACAAGAGCCGTGGCGTGAGACGCTATCTGAGGCCGATATGGGCCTTTTCAATTTGCTTCGTGATTGGCGTTCGCAGAAGAGCAAAAAAGAGGGTGTGCCTCCTTATATCTTATGCACCAATCAACAACTTGCCGACATAGTGAAAAGGCGTCCTCAGTCTATTACAGAATTGACCCAAATTGACGGAATAGGCAATGGCAAGTCGCAAAAGTATGGTGCCGATATTCTTGCAATTACAAAAATAGACAGCGGTGTTGTGCAGCCAGAAGCTGTTGCCCAATCTCCAATGGGAACTGATGATGGACAATAATCCTAAAGAGTCACAGTACAAAGACAGGGACGAGTTGCCTATTTTTATAAAGTGGTTGGATTTTGTGAAGTGGCTTTTAGTTGCAACGGACAACTTTCCGAAAAAAACGCGATTCACATTGGCTGATAGGCAGATAAGTATTGCGTTGCAGATTGTGGAGGACCTGGTTGAGGCGAGATACAGTAGAAACAAATCTTCGATATTGAGACGGGTGAATATGAATCTGGAGAAACTGCGCGTGTTAATACGGATTTGTTTTGAGACGCGAGTGCTGCCGAGAAAAGGCTATGAACAAGCATCCTATAGCATCAACGAAGTTGGTAAAAT